>DASZWG010000280.1:0-4467 GCA_035546675.1 Mucilaginibacter sp.
GTGCTGGCCACTACGGCCAATACCATTATCCCCTTCGCCGTGGGCGTGGATATTGCCTGCCGTATGTGTTTGAGCGTTTTTGATATGCCTGCCGCCACCGTGGACAGCGAAACTGATAATTTGAAAAAGCTATTGGTCGAAAACACGCATTTCGGTATCGGCGGTACGACGAAGAAGTATTTCGACAGCTCGCTGTTCGACAGCAAAACCTGGAGCGAAACTAAGGTGATCCGTAACCTGAAGGATAAGGCTTATGCACAGTTGGGAACATCGGGAACAGGCAACCATTTTGTGGAGTGGGGCGAGCTGACCGTTAACGAAGGTGCTTTGGAAGGCATGCCTGCGGGCGAATACCTGGCTTTATTGTCGCACTCCGGTTCGCGTGGGTTTGGCGGGAGCGTGGCAGATTATTACTCCAAAATAGCCATGACCAAAACCAAGCTGCCGCCCGAGGCGAAGCACCTGGCCTGGCTGGACCTGGATAAGGACGAAGGGCAGGAATACTGGATAGCCATGAACCTGGCCGGCGAATACGCCAGCGCCAATCATCACGAGATACACAACAAAATTGCCCGTGCGCTCAACCTGCAGCCGGTGATGCGGATAGAGAACCACCACAATTTTGCGTGGAAGGAGCAAATGGGCGACGGCACCGAAGTGATGGTGCACCGCAAGGGTGCCACCCCTGCCGGCGAGGGCGTGCTGGGGATCATCCCCGGCAGCATGAGCACACCCGGTTTTGTAGTGCGCGGAAAGGGCGACGCGACCTCGATCAACTCAGCCTCGCATGGTGCGGGTCGTTTGATGAGCCGCAGCGCAGCCTTTAAAACGCTGGACAAAGTAGCGATAGCCGCCAACCTGGCCGACAAACGTATTACGCTTATGGGCAGCGACGTGGACGAAGCGCCTATGGCCTACAAAGACATCCACACCGTAATGGCGGCGCAAACGGACCTGGTGGAAGTGCTGGCAAAGTTTGAGCCGAGGATAGTAAGGATGGCGGACCCGAAGGAGAAGCCGGAGGATTGATGTAGTTGGCAGTGATTCAAAGTTTACTGCCCAGCTACATAAGGACTCATATGCATAGATGTTTACACTTTTTGCACAAAATGATACTGGAGCAGACGGAAAAAATTGTGTCAAAGGTTTTATAAGTCGCATTAAATAATGAATAGTAAATAGACTACTTTTAATAATTATCGATATGATTCATGAAGAAATAAATCTATACATTAAGTTGATGGGGGATCTGAAAATGCGCATTAAATTCATAAACCTCATTTTGGAGAGAAGAAATACTACTGGGTCAAATGAGACGGATATTGAATTTTGTTGTTTACAAATAAGGAAGATGTTAGAACTAATTTCACTAGGCTCTTTGGTTATGCATAAGAATGAATTTGAAAAGCAAAGTGAAAAATACAAGACGTTTTGGAATCCAAAACGTATTCTGGAAGATATTGAAAAAATAAACCCTGACTTTTACCCAAAGCCTATTTGTATAGATTTGAAAAATAGTACTCCACAAAACACTATACTTTATGACATGAAGGATGGTTTTTTAAAGAAAAGTGATTTTGTTACAATGTATAATGAATGCAGTAAAATTTTGCATAATGAGAATCCTTATGGGGCGAAAACCAACTATGAGCACTATCGCAAGCATATAAAAAAATGGGGTGAAGAAATCATATATCTGTTAAAATTACACATGATTAAACTTTATAAGGGAGATGGATTTTATCTTGTGTATGTTTATAATGCTAGCGATGAAAATATTCATGCCGTCCATTACCCTAGTTCTAAATAACAACTTTTATCCCACCTATTTAGTTCCACCCTTTAACATTAATATTTTATTTTATGCAACCGATATTTTCCAGGAACGACGATATCGATAAAATAGCTTTTCTCAATTGGAGGATCGAAGATCGAGGGCGCTCACAATATTCAGCAAATTTTTAACACTGTAAAATCGAAAATAAAAAATATAAGGGACGGGTCTCAATAAAGGATTTTAATGAATGCACAGCTGAATTACAAGAATATATCGTGGAACTGTTTGATAAAATAAAAGCCACCGAAAAAAAGATAACATGGATTTTTCACGATATCCCTTTAATACAAAATACGAGCAACATTTTTATGTTGATATAGTAGGCAATGTTGAAGTTGATTTAGAAAATTTTGTTTCCAGATTCGAAATCATTCATCAGAATTTAGAAAACTTGTGGAGTTTTTTATATGACCAAGAACTTGATGGCGAATAATCCTTCCGCCCCCCGCTCCCGCAAGCGTCCCTGCTTGTGTCCGCATGCTAGGTAACCGCCATGCTTGCCGGGTATAAATAATCCCGCAGATACTATCTTATTATTTAAAGATATATCTTTAATTTAAACATGGCATCCCCTTGCCCAATCTATCACCAGATTGAAAAAACAAATTGAGTAATTCAGCCAGATTTACCTGCCCGTACCATGTTTAAATAAAAACGTTTTCCTGCATGGATTCGAACCACGATCTTCCCCATATAATCGGGACGTGTTACCGTTGCAACACAGGAAAATTATCGTGGAAATAGCAGGACTCGAACCTGCAACCGATACCGTATAAGGGTACTGCTCTCACCATTGAGCTATATTTCCAAACGGGCCAAAAACAAAAGATCCCCTTAGAATTGTCTAAGAGGATCTTTGCTTATCGTACCGGTATGTTATATCAATACATAGCTATCCTCTCCGACGGACAGGGTATAAAGCTTTGTATCGATTTTGCGATCATGCTGCAATGATACGATATTTCTGCAGATCAGGCAAAATCTTCAGCCAGGTATACCGGAATATTTTTTAACGGGTTCAAATATTTCAACTTTTCAATTGATTTATTTCGCCTGCTATACCATTTGCCGTCATTTAATTTTCGCAGTCTTGCCTTAAGGTCGCTTCTTTCGATCTTGTTATCGATGTAATCCATTTCCTGCTCGATCAGCGGGTCGCTCAGCTTTACTTTATCTATGATATAGGGCCTAACAGCCAGTTCGAACAGCCACGGCATGGCAAACCTGTACTGCACCGACCATATCCTATGATAGTTGTTCCAATAGGTCACCGCCTCGAAACAGCTTTTTTCTTCATCAGTCAGTTTCAGCTTGTTTTCGGTCCACTCGTACCAACTGACGCTTCGCAGCGTTTGCAGTTTACGCGGCGAATTGTAGCGGTGCCATCGTTTGCCCCGCTTTTTCTGGTTAAAACTTTCGTCATAATGGTATTCTGCTGTATTGATCTTATTTAATATCCCCTGGTAGAATGCGGCTTTATCGCTCCGCCGCACTGCGGGTTTTAAAACGAATAACCGCTCCCATCCTTTCTGATAAGGCATTTCAAGTGGCACCATGGGTAAATTGCGCTTCGCAATGCCCAATTCGTGCCTCCGCTTGTCTATTTGCAATAACCTTTTATCCCGGTATTTTTTGACCAGCCGTTTTTTTCTTCGTGCCGACTTTAACCTGTACGGCAATAATTGTGTGTCCATCGGGACTTCTGCATAAATTCTTCATAAAAATTTGTTGATTGAAAAATTCATCCGCATTGCGGATATATCCCTTATGGAGCACAAAAAAGCAAAACCATTTAACGGTCAATTCAATAGCAGAAAGAAAATAAGAGGTCTGTTCCGCCTTGATCAGGCAGTGTGCAAAGGGATTATATGCAGAAAAACGAAGTCTTCATTCTAGTGGAATCAATACAAAGATGCACTTTTTTTAAAATAATTTAAAATATTCCCCATCTGCGCAAATACACTGCGCAGTAGCCCCTAACCTTTGTATCAACAAAACAAAAAAGGGAGGTTCCCGATGAAATTTAATTTACTCAACAAGGCAACACAGGTTACCAACTATGAAGGGGCTAAGGCTTATGTAATGAGCGCCGAAATGGAGCTGTACACCGCCGTGGTTACCTGGAGCCTGGACGATTCGTTCTACGAAAAGAACGAGGAACGTATGAACCGTGTCCGCGCGCTGATAGCGCAGTGCGACCCTGTATTTGTGGGCAGGCTGGCTGTATATGCGCGTACCGAAATGTATATGCGTTCGGTACCGCTGGTGCTGGTGACCGAATTGGCGAAGCTGCACTCGGGCGACAACCTGGTCGCCCGGGTTACGGACAAGGTAATTGGTCGTGCGGACGAGATCACCGAATTGCTGGCTTGCTACGAGCTGATGAACAAGCGTACCGGCCCTAAAAAGCTGAACCGCCTGAGCAAGCAGCTGCAGAAGGGTTTGACGAGCGCTTTTAACCGCTTTGACGAATACCAGTTTGCCAAGTACAACCGCGATGGCGCCATCAAGCTGCGCGACGCTTTGTTCCTGGTGCACCCGAAGGCAAAGGACGAATTGCAGCAGGTGCTGTTCAACAAAATTGTGAACGGCACTTTGCAAACGCCTTATACCTGGGAAACGGAGCTTTC
>DASZWG010000281.1:0-2712 GCA_035546675.1 Mucilaginibacter sp.
CAATATCATAGGCCGTGCCATGATCGGGCGAGGTACGCACAAAGTTTAAACCTGCGGTGAAATTGACCCCGCTATCGAATGAGACTTGTTTGAACGGTATCAGGCCCTGGTCGTGGTACATGGCCAGCACCGCATCAAATTTCATGTATGAGCCATTGGCAAAAAAACCGTCAGCAGGGTAAGGCCCGAAAGCCAGGATATCATTTGCTTTAGCCTCCTCGATAGCCGGGATGATGATCTTTTGCTCTTCATCACCCATCAGTCCGTTATCGCCGGCATGGGGATTAAGCCCGAGCACCGCAATTTTGGGTTTGCGCACCCAGAAATCCTGCCGCAGGCTGGTTTCCATCAGCTTCAGTTTGGCCAGTATTTTTTCCGAAGTGATACTTGCCGCAACTTCCTTCAGCGGGATATGGCCCGTCACAACGCCCACCTTCATCATATCGCTCACCAGGAACATGAGCACTTCGGGTGCCCCCGCCCTTTCCTGCAGGTATTCGGTATGGCCGGGGAATTTAAAATCGTCACGCTGGATGTTGTCCTTGTTGATCGGTGCGGTAACCAGGGCGTCTATGTCGCCATTAACCAGGTCATTCACGGCGTGCTGGAGTGAGAGGAAAGCATATTTACCCCCGGTTTCGTTCACTTCGCCCAGGTCTATCTTTACATCCTCTTCCCAGCAGTTGATCATATTGGCACGCTTGTGCTGCGCCTGCGAGGGGTGATTGATCACATAAAAATTAAGCTCATTTACGTTGATCGCCCTGCGATGGAAGGATGCGATCTTGGTTTGCCCGTAAACAATGGGCGTACAATAATCATATATCTTATGGTCGGCAAGGGTTTTGATGATCACCTCGAGCCCAATGCCATTCACATCGCCTATGCTGATACCTATTTTCAGTTTCTCACTCATTTTTTACGGATTACACCGATTGTACTACGATCACACCGACCAGACTAATGCGCTCAGCTTTTAGCTTTAGTCTTTCAGCTTTCACCTCCAAAGATGCAAATAAAAGATTTTTTAGGCTTATACATTCCCCATTAAAGCACAAATATGGTTTAATTTGCGCAAAAATTGAACCTGCAATGTCGCTGGTAAGGGCCAAAAAGCATCTGGGGCAGCATTTCCTGACCGATAAGAATATCGCTGCCAAAATTGCGGGCAGCCTGCGCCCGGCCGAAAACCATTATGCACAGGCGCTGGAGGTTGGTCCAGGGATGGGAATTTTATCGGATTTCCTGCTGCAGCGGACTGACCTGGAAACTTACCTTATTGATATTGATACCGAATCGTACGAGTTTCTGCAAAAAAAGTACCTGCAATTGGGCGACCGGCTGATCAATGATGATTTCCTGGAAATGGATTTTGGTAAGACGTTCCGGGGGAATTTTGGCATTATCGGCAACTTCCCTTACAATATTTCATCGCAGATATTATTTAAAGTGCTGGATAACCGCGACAAGGTGGCTGAAGTAGTTGGCATGTTTCAGAAAGAGGTGGCTGAAAGATGCGTAGCCAAACCGGGCAGTAAGGAATATGGCATCCTGAGCGTTTTTCTGCAGGCATATTACGACATCGAATACCTTTTTACGGTAAAAGCCGGGGTTTTCAGCCCACCGCCCAAAGTGCTGTCGGCAGTTATACGCCTTACCCGAAACCAAACCGAAAAGCTGGACTGCGACGAAAAGCTGTTCTGGCAGGTGGTGAAAGCTGGGTTCAACCAGCGGCGAAAAACTTTGCGCAATGCGCTCTCATCGCTCATCAATAAAGAAAAGCTGTCCACAGAACCAATGCTCGACCTGCGCGCGGAGCGGCTGAGTGTAGCGGATTTTGTTAGTTTGACGAATAAAATAGTTCAAAACAGATAATCATTACCGATTACTTGCTCATAGTGGAAAACTTATACAGTTCATTAGGGGCCGACTCATACCAATTATTGTTTATAAAGTAATATCGTTCTTTACCAAGAAGGGCTATCGGAAAATCGCCCTTGATTTTTTGTTTATGACTTTTTCCTGTTTTTGGATTACTTGTCACTTCATAGCAATTAAATACATATTCTTTTATGCTGTAAAACACGTGTTTCTGGTGATCGAAATGTAAAGTGCTTTGGTCATTGTAGTCAAAATTGGTTTGTGGGTCGCTCTTTGATTTAACATGGTCGTGTATAGCCAGGATCAATTTAAAGCCTTCTTTAATAGTCCCAGACAACGAGATTATTTTAACATTGTAATTTTCGTCTTCTCCACCCGATTCCCATGTTGCCAAACTTCTGAAATGCAGAGCATCACATAACTTATTATCGTAAATACATAGAATGATCACATTACGTAGCCCGATATTTGACCCTCCTCTCACTGCGTATTTTATTTCGATAAACTGTTTATTCAGAACTGTTGTCTCAACTGGAACTCCCCAAAAATCAAAATCAGTTATAGTGTCTTTCAAACAACTCATCCGTAATTTGTTATTAGAATAATCTGGCATTATGTGGATTTCTTGATTTTTGCCGTCCAACGATTGAACGACTAAAGTTTTGGCATCTTTTTTACTGTCTGAGTCCAAAGCAGTTTCTAATTTGTCCTGTGCAAAAGATATATTTCTTAATAGGATAAAAGCCGCACAGACGACTAAGGCTAAAGGCTTATGCATTAGAGTAAATTATCAGCATAAATTTAATGAGTTTTTGAAGTGTTACATCTGGT
>DASZWG010000282.1:0-6467 GCA_035546675.1 Mucilaginibacter sp.
GTCCAGGCTACCTGCAGATTTTTCACATTGCCGGTGTCGATCTGGCTGAGGGGCGAATAATGCTGCTCGGACTTGGAGCCTCCGTAAACTTCCCAATGGCTTTTGTCCGTTGGAAGTTTGGAAGTGACCGGCGACGAGCAGCCGTAGATACCAGCCATGAGCGCAAGCCAGGCCGACCGTTTCAGGATCATCATTGAATTGTCAATTAAGGTAATTGGATAGATGCTAATTTATGATAATAATTAGTATTGTAATGCATTCTTGAACCGTTATGAACCAGCAGATCGAAAACATAAAGAAGATCAGGGCCTTCCTGCTCGAAGGCGTCAAAGACCTGACGACCGAACAACTGAACAAAGTACCCGAAGGGTTCAATAACAACATCATCTGGAACCTGGGACACCTGATAGCCGCGCAGCAGGGCATGTGCTACAGGAGGGCTAACCTGGCGCCGCATATAAGCGATGATTTCTGGGAAAGATTCCGGTCGGGCACGAAACCGAAGGGCGACCTGGACGCCGGCGAGATCGCGGACATCAAAAGTATGTTCCTCGATACGACAGACCTGCTGCAAACCGATTACCAGGGAGATATTTTCGGTAATTACACGCCCTGGACCACGCGTTACGGTGTTGAGATCAGCAATATCGACGATGCGCTGAAATTCCTGCTTTTTCACGAAGGGCTGCATTCCGGAGCAATCACGACGATGAAGCGGCTGGTGGTATAAACACCAACCCGCATAAGGGGGCTTAGTATGCTTTTTATTTATTCACTACGATGGCCTCGTCCAAAACCACATCGCTTAAAAAGCCTGTGCATATGCCTTTTACTACCACAGTTGAGTCGCGCAGGTTTGGTGAGATACCCGGCTTCAGGGTGCAAAAAACGCTGACAAAGGGATCGCCGCTTTTTAGCGTTAAGGTGATATCACCGGCCTGGTCCTTGCCTCTTTTCAATACTACGCCCTGTATACCGATCGCTTTATTCAGGTATTTGGCATTCGCGGCCTGCTCATTAGCCTGGTAATCCTTTACGATCTGCGCCGCAGAAACCCACAATGCATTTTCATTTGCCACGTCCCGGTGGTGTGTTTTGGAATACTGAAAAACATAGTACCACGCGCCCGACATAATGATCAAAAACAGGGCCGCGGCCCCTAACAGAATCTTTTTCATGGCTTCACCATTTGTTTGCATTTTCCTTATGTTTCACCACGGTAAACACCCGTGATATATTAAATCCAAAGTGTACGCCGCCATTGGCCCACCGGCCGTCGGTTTGGGTAATAAAACTCCGCTCGTTGATGCCTGTTGAATTCGTAAAAAACAACTGGAATACGTGGCCGCCCGTTTCAATATCAAACCCTACCGAAGCCGAGTTGTAATAACCCTGCAATCGCTGAAACTGGTAATAATATTCGCCTGTCAGGTTGATCCTTTTGCTTAATCTGAGGCGGAACCCCGTCCCCAGCGAATAAAGATCGTTTGGGACGGCTGTTGTAGAAACAATATTGTAGTGCACCATGGTAGGCGAAAGCTGGAGCGAAAAGTAATCGCCGAATTTACGCGCTATCAGCACTTGGTTAACGTAATTGATGCGGTCGGAATAATGTATCGTGTATGGCTCGGGCGGGTCTTTCAGCGTTCGCAAAACAGCGGTCGAGACTATGCTGACGGACAAAGGCATGGTCACCTTGCCTGTCGATTGCCTCAGAATGCGGTATTTAAAAAACCCGTCGAATTCCTTGTTGTAGGTACTTCGTCCCACCCCTGCCTCCAGTCTGCTGGTTATACCATAATCCATACCGATGCGCATGCTCGCCTGGTCGAGTCCGAAAAAATTATATGCCCCCGAATTGACCATACCAAAACGGTGTGATATTTTAAGATCGAGTATTCCGGCACCGGTGTTTTCTATCGATTGGCCATTGATGATCCTCGTGGTCTTAAAGATCGACGTGGTGATATCAGTGGTTTCTTTTTTTTGCTTTTTATCCTCCTCGTCCTGCAATTTAAACAAGTCGGTATTTTGCGCATTGGCCTTCGGAATAGCTATGTGTAAACAGATCAGCAGCAGTACCAGCCATCCTTGATGCCTGCCTGCGAACGCAATTGACGGCATACGCTACTCATATTTACAATCCACAAATATCTCCGCCTCTTCAGCGATCTTGGTGCCTATGTACAACCCGGTGATGCCGTAATCTCTTATCTTAACCTTAAAAGACCCGGTGATCTCCGGTTTGCCACCAGCTATCTCAAGCATTCCCGGCGCCGTCACTTTCTGCGAAATTCCATGCATGTTCAGCGTACCGTCGACTGTTATGGGGTATTTACCATCTTTAGTAAAATCAACAGCCGATACATTAGTGATGTAGCCTCTGAATTCGGCCTTGGGTATTTTTGAACTTTCCAGGTAGTTCTCATTGAAATGATCCTCCATTAACTGGTTTTCGAACCTAAAGCTCTTGATCAAAGCACTAAAGACGATCTGCCCTGTTTTGTCGATCATTTTACTGTCTACCTGGTTATTGATCGCCACAACATTTTCGAGCGGACTGCTCGCGTTAAATTTGATTTGCCCGGTTTTGGTTGAATACAATTTTTGGGCCTGAACAGTAAGGGTTGTAACTGCTAAAACGATAGGGATGAGCACTTTTTTCATAGTTTGAAATTTTAATTATTAGGGGTTCCGTTGTCTATCCACGTTTGGATTGTTTTTATCTGGCACGAAGACAATTGCGGGCCATTCAAAGGCATGGCAGCTATTCCTCCGGTGTGATTGATCGAGTTCATCAGCTGACCATTGCTGACATAGGTTTTTAGTGCGCTGTAACTATCGAGCTTTATACCACCGCCTGCGGCCGCACTGCCGCTGTGACAGTTATAGCAATTAGCGTTCAGGATGCCCGTCACACTCGAACTGTAGGTTACGTTCGCAACGTTACATCCCGCCGTTGAGGTCGATTGCGGATATGAAAGATCCGCATGATCGTAGTAACACGAAACAGAGCTCAGCAGAATTGCGGTCATTAAAAACACCGTTCTTACAACCGCCATGAAAGATTTATTGCGGGCAGCCATTGTTGATCCATTTAGTGATTTGAGTGATCTGGCAATCGGGAAGCTTACCCGACTGCGGCATATTCATTGCTGAATTTGCGGATGTATAGTTGATAGCGCTGAGGAATGTAGCTTTAAGTGAGGTGCCTGCCGCCTTTGCGCCGGCATAATTGCTCAGGACAACATTTCCCGAGCCCGGAGCAACACCATGACAGCCGTTACAATAAGTTGCAAATATCTGCGATATCCCGTTGGTATAAGTAGTTTTGGTCGTATCGCAGGTGACAACAACGCAAGTATTATTCTTAGCCCCCTGTATTATCCATTTCGAGATCACAGCAACCTGAGATGAGCTTAGCTGCGGAGATTTACGGGGCGGCATTGAACCGTCTGTAATTACCCTGTAATACCGGCTTGACGACGGGTTACCCGGCGAAATGCCCCTCATAATATTGGTGTAATTGGTAAGTACAAGATCTTCCTGCGCTGTAGTAGCGTCGTGGCAGCCTGTGCTTGCGCAATAGGTCTGAAATAAGGGTAAGACATCTGTTTTAAAACATACCGAATCGCTTGTTTGCGGTGGCGGAGGTGTCGATGTGGTTCCGGTCGAGCCGTTTGAACCCGTACTTCCGGTCGTTCCTGAACTGATGGTTTTATTGGGGTTAACAGCGTCGTGCGTACAAGCAGACATTACAGCAAGCAATGCTGCAAAGATTAATAGGGGCTTTTTCATGGGTTTCGATGGTTAAACTTCTTTGCCTGCATCTGTTGACGCCTCACGGCGATGTAATGCATTTACTATAAATGCATTACGAATGCGGTAACAAAAAAGTTACAATTTAACTAACGAAACATCTATTGCCATATTGTGACTATTCCTAAATTTTTTTAACCCATGAATAAAATTCATCTTTCGCACTCACAGCAATTGTCCGCGTTACTTCAGCAAAAAACCCGGTTACACCGGGTTTGCAATATTCTGTTAATTCTGATCCCGATAGCTACCGGGACTGATTCAGACACCCAGCAGTAGCCTTGCCGGGTCTTCCAGCAGTTGTTTTACACGCACCAGGAAACTAACGGATTCGCGGCCGTCGATGATACGGTGATCGTACGAAAGCGCCACGTACATCATCGGCCTGATCACAACCTGCCCGTTAATGGCAACCGGGCGTTCGATAATATTGTGCATGCCCAATATGGCCGACTGCGGCGAGTTGATGATCGGCGTCGACATCATCGAGCCAAACACACCGCCGTTGGTAATGGTAAAGGTACCGCCGCTCATTTCTTCGATGGTCAGTTTATTATCGCGTGCTTTGGCAGCCAGGCCCGCAACGGCCTTTTCAATATCGGCCAGGCTCATGCTGTCTGCATTGCGGATAACCGGCACCACCAGGCCTTTCGGCGCGGATACGGCAATGGATATATCCGCAAAATTGCTGTAAACAACCTCATCCCCTTCAATGCGCGCACCCACGGCCGGCCACTCTTTCAAAGCTTCGCAAACGGCTTTGGTAAAGAACGACATAAAGCCGAGCCCCACGCCATATTTTTCCTTGAACTTATCCTTGTATTTGGCACGCAACTCCATAATGGGCGCCATATCCACCTCGTTAAAGGTGGTAAGCATGGCCGTCTCGTTCTTTACGGCAACCAGCCTGCGTGCTACCGTTTTGCGCAAAGGCGACATTTTCTCGCGGCGTTCGCCCCTCGAGTCTCCCGCTGCTTTAACTTCCGGCTGCGGAGCGGTTATTTCTGTTTTCAGGCTCGGAGGAGCGGGTTTACGGCCGCCCTGCGGATGTTCCGATACCAGGTCGGCATTTACCGCACTTATCGCATCAGCCTTGGTTATTCTTCCGCCGACACCGTTTCCGGGGACTGTCTGAGGATCGATCCCTTTTTCGGCCAGTATTTTGGCAGCTGCGGGCGATGGCGTCCCGGATGCATAACTTTTCTCTGTTGTAGTTGCGGCAGTGGCGACAGGCTCGGCAACTTTAGGCGCTGATGCGGCAACCGCTCCGGCGCCTTCGATAGTACAAACCACCGCGCCGATGGGTAATACGTCTCCTTCTTTGGCCATCATCTTCAATACGCCAGCTTTTTCGGCGGTCAGCTCAAAAGTAGCCTTATCCGATTCGAGTTCGGCTATGGCTTCATCCATGGCAACGCTGTCACCATCTTTTTTGATCCAGCGCGACAGGGTTACTTCGGTGATCGATTCGCCTACCGGCGGAACTTTAACCTGTAACGAAGCGCTTCCGTTCTCAGCCGGAGAGGGTGCAGGTGTCGCAGCAGTAGCTTCTTGCACCGCAGGCTGAGCGACAGGGGTAGCTTCTTTGACGGCAGGGGCCGAAGCGCCGCCTTCGTCAATTCTGGCAACTAACGAGCCTATGGCTAATGTATCCCCTTCTTTCGCTACCGTTTTCAGCGTGCCTGCTTTTTCGGCAGTCAGCTCAAAAGTGGCTTTGTCCGATTCCAGTTCGGCTATTACCTCGTCCATCGCGACATTATCGCCATCCTTTTTAAGCCATCGCGATAATGTTACTTCGGTTATCGATTCGCCTACCGGCGGAACTTTTATTTCTAAACTCATAGTCAGTGTAGGTTATACGTATTACATCGCACGTCTGCTTTTATTGATCGCAAGTTTAATATTCTAAGTCTATTCGGCGTATACACGTCAAACGTTTAACATGATCAGTCGGCTGCTACATTAGCCATCTTTTGCGTTGTCTTTTTTACCGTCTTATTAGCTGCCTTACCCGCAGAAGCAGTCTCGAACGCCTTCGCAATAATATGCAACTGCTGTGCGCTATGCTGTTTGGCAAAACCCGTGGCCGTGCTGCTTCCCTCGTTGCGCGATATTACATCAAGCTGCAATTCGCTCTTCCTGAATTTACGGCACATGTACGGCCAGGCGCCCATATTTTCGGGTTCTTCCTGCGTCCAGATAAACTCGGTTGCCTTGCTATATTTTGCTTTGATCTTCAGCATCTGCTGTTCAGGGGTTGGGTATAGCTGCTCGATCCGGATAATGGCCACATCTGTGCGTTTTTCTGCCTGCTGCTTTTCCAGCAACTCATAATACAGCTTGCCCGAACAGAACAATACCCGTTTTACCTTTTTCGGATCGGCATAACTATCGTCGATCAGTTCCTGGAAATTCCCCTCGGTAAAATCGGCCAGCGGTGAAACGCATTTCGGTGCGCGCAACAAGCTTTTCGGCGTGAAAACAACCAGCGGTTTGCGGAATTCGCGATGCAACTGCCTTCTCAGGATATGGAAAAAGTTAGCCGGCGTAGTACAATTGGCTACCTGGATGTTATTATCGGCACAAAGTTCCATAAAGCGCTCGATGCGGGCCGACGAATGCTCGGGTCCCTGCCCTTCGTAACCGTG
>DASZWG010000283.1:0-3228 GCA_035546675.1 Mucilaginibacter sp.
ACAAAAAGACTAAGCCGGTAGTGACAACATGCTCAGCAAGTAGTCAAAATCAATTATTCCCCGGCTATATATCCGGCCGGGAAGGGAGCCCCTGGCATTAGCCACCCTTTGCAAACTGCGGTGTTACATTAACCGACGAGGAAAGCTGCCCGTCGTTTTTGAAAGTAAGCAGCCAGTACTCGGTAAATAATCCGGCATGAAACAGATCGATCTGGAGATTGTCATTATCAACCTCGATGGTATAATAGTGATCGGTGGGTGTGTTAACTTCATCCAGTGCATCTATGTCCCAGTCTCTATACTTCGTTTGCTTAAAACCACTTAGAACAGGCGAGGGTAGCTTCCACGACCATGGGATACGCAAAGCTGTTCGCAGCCACGTGCCATCGGGAGCATAATACGCCGAATATTTTTTCCCATCCATTTTGAACGTCGCCTGGAATTCGGTTTTGGTCTTATCCCATTTTCTGAGATGTGCTTTAGGATATTGCGACTTAAAAGCGCCTGCTACCGCAGCAGGTATATCGTGGCTGCTCCCTTGCGCCCGGACACCTCCTGTAACAAAATACATAACCAAAATGGCCGCGACAATTTTAATGGCGTTTGTTTTCATATTACAAAATTACGTAAAAGCATAAGCGGCTTTTCGTCGCTCATGCTTTTATCACATTTAATTTACTTGCACCCGGTTAACCGAGCGCAGGTCGCCTTTCAGATCAAAACTCAGTAGCCGGTTACTTCTGAACGCATAATGCTTATCATCGAGCATGTTGCCATTATCCACACGAACATTGTAAGTATCTTTGAAAGGAGTTTCTACCTTCTCCATATCATCGATCTTCCAGGAGGAATAATCGCTTTTTTTGAATGATGAGCGCACAGCCGGGGGGAGATCCCAGGACCATTTAACGTCCATATCTGTTTTCTTCCATTGACCTTCAGGTGAATACCATGCCTCATATTGGTGCTTATCCCATTTGAATGAGGCCATATATTGATCATTTTTCGCTTGCCATTTTTGCAGGTCGGCATGCGGGTATTGGGCTGAAAAGTTTGTGATAACGACTTTAGGTATGTTGTGATCTTTTGTTTGTGCCATTGCACTCGTCGTCATTACCCCGGTTGCTGCAACCAGGATAAAGACGTTTAACTGCAAACTTTTCATAATAGTTTTTTTAAAATTCTGTATGGATAGCCCCTAAACGCTAAACATTCAGCGCAACCTCGGCTGCAGGCGCCGGCTGCCCGAGTGCGGTCTCCAGGTTATGTTCCATCTGCCGGGCCACCTTAAGAAAGACCAGCAGGTCGTTCTCAGCAATACCTGCAGTGGTAATACCATTCAGGGCATGCACTCTTTGCATAATGACCGGAACCAGCGACCGGCCCGCCGGCGAAAGGTAAATGTTATGATGTCTCCGGTCATCGGGTTTATTCTCAACAAAGATCAGCTCTTTCGAGCTCAGGTAGTAAACGATATTTACCACTCTCGATTTGTCGACCCTGAGCTGTTCGGCGATCTGGTTTTGGGTCAGCGGGCTTTCGTGCTGCGAAAGCAGGAGCAATACCTCAAAATAAAGCCCGGGTTCGAGCTCGGACATTTCTTTCGATAACAGCCTGGTATAGAGCTTACTGATAATGCGCAGTCTTAGCGACAATAATGGCGTACGGGGCATAATTTTCTATTTTTTCTGATCAGATAATAAGATGTAACAGTTTGAAATGCCTGTCAGACAGGCTTTCTGATCAGATGCGGAAAGTCCGGTTGGACAAATAGGTGTAGTGACGATCGGGCAGGTAAATGCAGGGAGGCCGGTAAATACCGGTATAGATGCCTGGGATATTTCTCTTCAAGTAAGCAAAATGGTCATCCAGGGCCTTTGCGGTCAGGTCAACCGACTCATTGGTGTTCAGAACAACTTTCCCGAACCGTTGTAAAGCCGGGTTATTGTCCGTTTTTCGCTTGAAGATAGAATTATAGTGGTGATGGGTAATAAACTTATACTGTGGCAGAAAATAAATATGGCTCAGGGCGACCGCTAAATATGCCGTTGAAAGCAGCAATATGCTCAGTTTAACAAGTCTTTTTTGGGCCGGCATAATTATTTACATAAAAGTCGTGAAAATAATTTCATAATAAAAAATTTATACGTGTTTTGGTGGCCTTTTAGTATAAGGCAGTCCATACCCTAACCCAACAGTCTTTGCAGGATATTGTTGAACTGAATAAGGAAGACTATATTCCCGGGAGCCTGATTTTCAGATATACCTGTTGATGAGGTTTTCGAAATACTCCTGCCTGCCGCTCAAAGTTTTCGGCTCGCCGTTAGCGATGGCATATTCTCTTAAATTTTCGAGCGACATAACCCCCTGTTCGAAGTCCTTCCCCGCACCCGAGTCGAATGAGGCGTATCGTTCCTGCCTGAGCCTTTTGTACTCCGACTTTTGCAGGATATTGTCGGCAATGATGAGCGCCCTGGCAAAGGTATCCATACCGCCGATGTGGGCATAAAACAGATCGGCCGGATCGGTCGAGTTGCGACGGATCTTTGCATCGAAGTTTATGCCGCCTCCGCCAAAACCGCCGGCTTCCAGGATGATCAGCATGTACTCCACCACTTCGTTCATGTTGTTCGGAAACTGGTCGGTATCCCAGCCGTTCTGGTAATCGCCGCGGTTGGCATCGATCGATCCGAGCAACCCGGCGTCGGCCGCCACCTGCAGCTCGTGCTGAAATGTATGCCCGGCCAGCGTAGCATGATTCACCTCGATATTCAGCTTCATATCCTTCATCAGGTCATACCGCTGTAAAAAGCCCAGCACGGTGGCTGCATCATAATCGTACTGATGTTTGGTCGGCTCACAAGGCTTAGGCTCGATAAAGAATGTGCCTTTAAATCCCTGCGCCCTCGCATAAGCGATCGCCTTATGTAAAAACATCGCAAAATGCTCCTGCTCACGCTTCATATCGGTGTTGAGCAGGGTCATGTAACCCTCGCGGCCGCCCCAGAAAACGTAATTCTCTCCGCCGAGAGCTATGGTTGCATCCAGCGCAGCCTTTACCTGTGCGGCTGCATGCGTCAGCACATGAAAATCGGGATTAGTGGCTGCACCATTCATGTAACGGCGGTTCGAAAAAAGATTGGACGTTCCCCAAAGCAGCTTCACGCCGCTGGCCGATTGCTTTTGTTTGGCATATTCCACCATCGCTTGCAGGCGCCTGTCGTTTTC
>DASZWG010000284.1:0-1908 GCA_035546675.1 Mucilaginibacter sp.
AAGCATCGTTCAATGCCTCAAAGCTATGCCCGTCTATCCTTTTTACTGAAGCGCCGAATGCGCTGAATTTATCGTGTAGCGGCTCCAGCGGTATCAGTTCTTCCGTCGGCATATTGGCCTGGAAGTGGTTGCGGTCGATCACAAAGATCAGGTTATCCAGTTTGTAGGCATTGGCTACCAGCACAGCCTCCCAACAGGTGCCTTCGTTCAATTCGCCATCGCCCATAATGCAAACCACTTTATTCTTTCCGCCGCGTATTTTAATATCCATCGCAACGCCCATCGCTACTGAAGGCAGGTGCCCAAGAGAACCCGAATGAAATTCGATACCGGGAATATGTGTATTGGGATGCCAGTAAATATGATCGGATGTGGAAAGGTGATTTTTCAATCGGTCCTTTTCCAGCAACCCCAGCTCGGCAAATGTGCCATACAGCGCCGGAACATCGTGTCCTTTGGAAAGGAACAGGTAGTCCCTGTCCGGATTATCGAGATTGTCCTTATTGATATTCAAAAAGTGGGAGTAGAGGTACAGGATCAGATCAGCAGCCGATAACGAGGCCCCTACAAAGCAGCCGCCGTCTGTCGACATACGCACGATATGTTCCCTCACCTTCAGCGCGGTATCTTTCAGCTTAGGAGTATCTATGGATATGGTATTCATTTCGGAATTAATTAACTGTCGTTTTGGTTTGCGAGGCTGAAACCGTCTTTAACTCATCTAAGTGGTTGCGGTACCAGTTTACGCCCGCATAATCTGCATTGATGCGGTAAATATCGGGTTTATTCTCCAGCAGATTCAAAATATCTTCGCACGAGAAATCCACATTTTGCGGGTACAGCTCTTCAAAAACACGTTTGATGAACTGGTAGTCGGCCCCGTAATCAATTGTAAAACGATGGGACATGGAATAATCTTTTCCTGCCGGCCAAAGAAAGTTACCAATTCTGAATTTTTCCGGGTTTTCCCAGATATAGGGCGTGGTATGTTCCAGTTCGAGTTTTCTCGATGCTTCGCGGTGTGTTTTTTCGAGGCATTCCATGGTCATGATCTCGACATCATTGCCGTCGGGATAAGTTGCCGGATGCAGGTTGCTGACATAATCGTAGTCGCCTTCATGGCTGAAATAAAAATCAAGCACTTCATCTGCGATGCGCGGATCGATCAGCGGGCAATCGGATGGGATCTTAAGCACAAGGTCGGCCTTATACTTCAATGCCGCCCGGTAATGGCGGTCGAGCAGGTTGTTTAAGCTGCCGCGAAAACAGGGAATACCGATGTTTTCAGCTTCGATTTCAAGAATGTCTTCCGAAGGGCCGAGCGGTATGGCAATAACTAATTGTGCCTCATGCCGGATCATTTTCAGCCGTTCGATCATGCGGCAGAGCAGGCTTTTCCCCAGGATCGGCATCATAACCTTACCCGGCAAACGGCTCGAGGACATCCTTGCCTGTATAACGATCACTATTTTTTTGCTCATCGCCGGCCTTATGCGTATAGTTCCTCTGCCTCGGTCACCGGTACAGGTTTGAACCTGTAACCCCGCATAAAATCTTCCTTTTTGCCACTAAACTCAGCGTATGCGCGACAAACCTCTGCAATATTGGCGGCCGATGTGCCATTATTCTGGATCGGGGTAAGACGTTTCAATTCTTCCAGGTCAAAATAAGAATGCACCTTTTTACCAAGACTGATGCCGATGTACACCACGGTCGAATATTGTGTGATCAGTTCACTGCAATTCGCTATCATGTGATTGGTGTTACCAGTACGGTAGATCAGTGTTCCGGGCGGGGCATACTGCCTGATCTCGGCTTCGGCGCGCTCAAATTTTTCGTTCGGGTGCAGCTTAAAGATCATTTGCCGCCCATTAGCGATCTCAACCGTTTTCCTTATAAATGCGGGCC
>DASZWG010000285.1:0-3802 GCA_035546675.1 Mucilaginibacter sp.
AAAAAAGTTACCGATAAGATCGACGCAAAAATCCTGGGGGCCAACCGGCTGCAGTTCACACCTGACGGCAAATTAGTGCTGATATCGAGCCTGAGGGACGGCAATGTTACTGTTTATGATGCTGCAACACGCAAGGAAGTAAAAAAGATCCCTGTTGGTCACGGCGCTGCGGGCATACTGATGCAGCCCGATGGTTCACACGCTTTTATCGGCTGCACGCCGGATAATTATGTGGCAGTGATCGACCTGAAGACCCTGACTGTTGCCGGACATATCGACGTGGGTAATGGACCCGACGGTTTGGCCTGGGCGATACAGCAATAAACAGAATTTTTACAGAATAGTCATCTAATTTGTCCTGAAATTCATAGCTATGAAAAAGATAAATTTATTGATCCCGGCATTTATGCTGATTGCCTGCGGAGCGTTTGCCCAGCAAACCAATTACCACATCATCAAAACATTTCATATCAAAAGCTCTGGAGGGTACGATTATACTACCGTCGACTCTGTGTCGGACCGGCTGTATGTATCTCACGGAACCCAGGTGAATGTATTAAATAAAGTTACCGGCGATTCGATAGGCGTCATCAAGACCGCAAAAGATGTTCACGGGATAGCCCTGGTGCACGCATTGGGAAAAGGTTACATCAGCAATGGCTCAGCGAACAGCGCGCTGGTGTTCGACCTGAAAACTTTCAAAGTGCTTGGTCATGTGCCAACGGGACAGTTTGCCGACGGTATATTGTATGACGATTTCTCAAAAAAGGTCATCACCTGTAATGGGAGGGGTAAGAGCATGACGGTGATCGACCCGGTAACGGACAAAGCCGTGGCCACCATCCAGCTTACGGGCTGGCCCGAAGCCGCGGCAAGCGACGGAAAGGGAAGGATCTATGTGAATAATGCTGCGAAAAGTGAAATAGATGCGATCGATGCAAAAACCTTTAAGGTGATCTATAGCTGGCCGATAGCTCCAGGTCAGCATGCGTCGGGGCTGGCTATCGACCGCAATACCATGCGCTTGTTCGCGGGATGCGATAATAAGCTTTTAGTGGTAATGGATGCCCGCAATGGTAAAGTGGTAACCACGCTGCCTATCGGCGATGAATGCGATGCAGTTGGTTTCGACCCCAAATTGCATACAGTATATTCATCCAACGGCGATGGCACCCTGACCATCATCAAAGAGCTATCGGCGGATAAGTATGCTGAAAAAACCCTGAAAACCAAGGAAGGCGCGCGTACACAGGCCGTAGACCCGGTGAGCCACCTGCTATATCTGCCTACGGGTGAATTTGAACCGAAGAAACCCGGTGAATTCAGGCCGAGGATAAAAGCAGGTACGTTCCAGGTGCTGGTGGTAAGCCCTTATTAATGCACATTCTTCCTTTTCAGCAAGCCGCCGGTGGTATCATCGATGCTTTGCTGAACGATAAAGGCTGAAGGATCGATCTCGAGTATCCGCCTTTTAATGGATGGTATTTCGAGCCGGGTGGCTACGGTAAAAACAATATCCCTGGTGTCGTTGATGTGACCGTCCTTACCATAGCCTTTGCTGCCATGATAAACGGTTACACCCCGGCCCATATCGGTTATAGCTTTGCGGATATCATCACCCTTGCGCGATACCACGGTAAGGCTGGTATATTGCTCAATACCGTTCAGGATAAAGTCGACCGTTTTTGAGGCTGCCAGGTAGGTAAGTATTGAATAAAGCGCCGCTTCGATACCCAGCGAAAAAAAAGCCGCGAAAAAGATAGCTGCGTTGAGCAGTAAAATAATATCGCTGATCTTGAGCAACTGCGCCTTTTTACTCAGCAGCAGCGCCGCAATATCGGTACCGTCGAGCACAGCACCGCCGCGCATGGCCA
Organism: Mucilaginibacter sp.; assembly: GCA_035546675.1. GTDB lineage: Bacteria > Bacteroidota > Bacteroidia > Sphingobacteriales > Sphingobacteriaceae > Mucilaginibacter. Next base: position 1,875 of record DASZWG010000285.1, read on the forward strand.
GCGCAATGCCTACGCCGATAAAGAACCCGCCAAACACCGCGGTGAGCAATTTATCATGCGTCACTACCGGGAAATGCACAAACGCCAGGCAAAGCGCCAGTCCCGCAATAGCCAGCGATCCGCGCAATGCGAATGAAAGGCCCAGCCTGCGATAGCCCAGCAGCAGGAAGGGGATATTGATCAAAAAAATAAGCGCCCAAAGCGGTAATCCCGTGGTTACAGACAGCAGCATGGATATGCCGGTAACACCTCCATCGATAAAATGTCCCGGAAGCAGAAAACCTTCCAAACCCATAGCAGCCGAGAATATTCCCGGTATCACCAGCAGCAGGCTGATCAAAGGCCCTCTCAATTTCATGCTTAAATATACACGGATGACGGCTAAAAGCACAACATGGAAAACAAATGGCAGCATTTTCGGCTTATTTAAACAGCTACCATTTTATCGATGAAGATCGTCACTTTACATAACCGGGTAGACCCCGCCTTATTACGCGACTATATCCGTGAAAACCTGGATGCCGGTTTTGCCAAACACCGCAGTGAACAGATGCATTTTGATGTGGGAGGCGAAGGAAATATCATCGAAATATCCGAACCTGAATTCTACGGTTTTTTGTACAGGATCGAAGTGCAGGATTCAACGCTGCATATTACCCGTTCGGAGCACTATGTAGATGATGTGAATTCGCTCACCGTCGAATCCGTTTTGAATGATCTCCTGGGAGATCTTGCCGGCAAACCGGGAACCGATTTATTACAGGAAGGTTAAAATTTCTTAAGGATTTATTAGTTTTATCTTAAAATCTCTTTATGAGAAGACTTTTTCTTATCCTTCCCCTGCTGATGTTGGCTTTGGCCGGGATGGGCCAGGTGATCAAAAACCCGCCGCCTAAAGGTGAACCCGTTGTTGTCCGTAATGATACCCTGTTCCAGTTTTATACGGGGCAGGGCCTGTTCAGCGCTAAGGAACGCGCTGATATCGTCACCAACCGTCTCAACACGATCATGAGTCACCTCGATTTTTCGATCGACTCGCTGAAGCTGCAAAACGACTCCGCCGTATCCGTCATTTATTATAAATCACACATACTTTTAGCGGTGAGCGACAAGGATGCGTCTTATTCCGAACTGGATCGTAAACAACTGGCGGCACAGTACCTGGGCATACTGAGAACCAGGCTCCGCAGCCTTTTTGAAACCAATAATGTAAAGGATCTGCTTATTAATGTCGGCGAGGCGATAGCCGTGATCATAGTACTCTTTTTCCTCATCTGGGGCATTAACCGCTCATTCCGGCTTATTAAGTTCAAAACGCTAAGGGCATGGGAAAACCGCATGAGGAAACTCGCCGAAAAAGGCGCTCCTGTGCGCTACGCACATCGTTTTTTGCCGTTTATATCCAGGGCCCTGACGGTTGCCCGGCTATTGATCATTGTACTGCTGGTTTACCTGGCGCTGCCGGTTCTGTTCCTTATTTTCCCCTGGACCAAACCAATCTCCAATGAACTGCTGGGCTATGTGGTTAACCCCCTGAAAGCTACACTGCTGTCCATCGTTCATTATATTCCCAACCTGCTGACCATCGTTGTCATATTCGCCATAACATTCTATATCTTAAAACTGGTAAAATTCTTTGCCGACGAATTGGGAAAGGGTTCATTCACCATCAAAAACTTCTATCCCGAATGGGCATCACCTACTTATAACATCATCAGGGTATTGCTGTACGCCTTTATGTTCATCGTTATTTTCCCCTACCTGCCGGGTTCGGAATCGAAAGTGTTCCAGGGAGTAACGGTATTCGTCGGCGTTCTTTTCTCGTTTGGTTCATCGTCGGCTATAGCGAACATGGTAGCAGGCATTGTGCTCACCTATAATCGCGCCTTCAAGATCGGCGACCGTATACAGGCAGGAAATGTGATCGG
>DASZWG010000286.1:0-7318 GCA_035546675.1 Mucilaginibacter sp.
CAGCGCCCAGCGATTTGAGGTTGACCCATGTAGCGCTTGGCGGGAATTCGGGTATGTCACTTTTAAATGGTTCAGGAAAAGCCTTTAGCTGAACAATATCCCGTATCGTTTTGATAACCGGATCGGCCTCCAGGCTGTCCATCTGCAGGCCGTGCATAAAGTTTTTTACCAGGTAAATATTTCCTTCTCCCGGGTCCTGCTTACCGCTTTGCTTATACGTGACCAGCACCGGCACACTACGGCAGACGATGTTGCGCAGGCTGACAAAGTTGCCGGCATTATCTTCTAAGCTCACCCTGATCGCCGGGCCTGAGATATGATCAAAACGGCAGTCCTCCATAAAGAGTTTTTCATCATAATTAGGTGTTATGTTGATCACGGCAGGATCGTTCTTTACGGTCATCCTTACGATGGTCAGCCCGGCCTCGCGCGTTTGTATAGCCGCTTTACGCTGGCCCTCGAAATAAGTATCGATCATCATAAACTGCCAACCCGGTGAGGGTTTGGTGGTATAAATGCCGTATTCGCCGCCAAAAAACCGAACATCGTGCATTTCGTTGCCTACGTCGAACATCCCTGCTTTTCCCTGCCCGATATGGATATCGGAATGTGATATAAAACTATGCTGGGCATAGTGCGTCCGGAGCGCCACGGCATAGGGGTTTCCATCGTCAATTTGCAAATTAATATTCGATAAGGCGCTGTAAAATGTGCCGGCTCCGGCATCGTTTATGCCTTTTCCGGGCCGGGGCAGGCTGCTCGTGAACCAAAACATATATTTTGCCATGCCCTTATCCGTGCTGTCAGGAACCTGGAAGCCGGGCGAGTTTTTGGCGAGTACGATCAGTGGTCGCTTTTTTCCGTAGCCGATCAAACGTATCGCCTGCGGCACATAGATCGTTTTGCTGATCAGGTAGGTGCCTTCAGGGATAAAAAGTATCCCGAAATTATGCTGTGTTTTCAGATCGGTAATGGCCTGCTGCAAAGCGGCAGAAACATCCATCGACCCATCGGCTTTGATAGGGTAGTTTTCGGGCGTAAAATATACCGCGTCCGAATCCTGCAGCCGTGTTTGATAAAAAGAAGCGCCGCCCGCTTTGGTATTGAAACCCTTTTGCGCGTAAGTATACGAACAAAACAAACCCAATAAAACAAGCGCGCCAATGATCTTTTTCATGTAAGAGGTATTCAATGATGGTCCCGAACCATTTTATAAACTTCCGATCCGGCCAGTAAAAAAGCGCCGGCGCCGTATACTTCGGTATCATCGGCAGTAACTTTTTCCGGCTTCTCGCCTATCTGCTGCACATAACCCAGCTTACCGTCAGGTTGCACGCATCCTGTCAAAGCCCTCCACGCTTTTTCAACTACCGCGTGATATTTCCGGTAAGGGAGCAGGCCATGATTAATGCCATAAGCCAATGCATAGCAGTAAAAGCCCGTGCCGCTGCTTTCTTTTGCGGGATAGCTTGCCGGATCGAGCAAAGCGGCGTGCCAGGTACCGTCGGGGTTTTGCAATGAGGCGATTTTGGCGGCCATTTTTTTGTACAGATCGATAAACTTCGGTCTTTCAGGGTAATCATCGGGCATATTGTCCAGCATCCGGACCAATCCGCCCATTACCCATCCGTTCCCCCTCGACCAGAAAACTTTTTTTCCATTAGCTTCTTTTTGCGTAAAAAAGCGGCTGTCGCGGTAATACAGGTTCTCATCCTTATCGTACAGGTAGCCGGTTGTTTTCCACCATAATTTACACGCCGCGTCCAGGTATTTCAAATCCTTCGTCGCGGCTGAAAGATAGGCGAAAGCAGGCGGCCCCATGAACAGCGCATCGCACCAGGCCCATTCGCGGCTGGCAATATTATTTTTCCATTCCAGCGATTCGGTATGCGGCAAACTGATAATACTGTCGGCCTGGGCCTTCCACTGTTTGATCATTTCCGGCTGTTTGTAGATTAGGTACATCTGGCAGTACATCTGTGCCACGCAATAATCGTCGGCCATGGTGTGGCGCGGACCGGTTTGCCAGCGCAGGCTGTCGCCGATAGCTTTCATATCGTCTAAATAAGTTGAATAGTAAGCTACTTTCGCCAGGTCCATGTAACCGGCGTAACAGGCGCCCATCGTCCATTCGGCCGCAGGGTGCCTTTTGCCATGTTCCTGCCACTCGCGCAACTGCCACTTGGCAACTTTGTTTGCCACATCCAGCACCGAATCTGCTTTGACCTTCGGCTGCGATATAGCCGGCTGCAGCAAGCTTAATTGAGATAAAAGAATGAGGAGGTATTTCTTCACAATAAAAGGTTTAAAAAAATAAAAGTATAAATTAACTTGCGAATGGTGTTGTAAAAACCTTGAAATACATGAAACCGGTCATCTTACTATCGGGTCCGCCGGGGGCTGGCAAAACCACCGTAGCCTGAGAAATTTCGATACAAATTGTCCAATCTGAAAAACAGGGATCGTCATCGGGTCAAAACCAAAAATTAAAAGCCATGAAAGAATTTGTATTGATCTTCAGACTGGAAGAATTACCCGAAGTCAACTTTTCGCCTGATGAAATGCAGGCCAGGATGACCGTATGGGAAAAATGGGTAGACGGAATTATTGCCAAAAATATCCTGGTGAGCCGGGGCAACCGCCTGAGCAAAGAAAGCCGCGTGATAAGGGATAAAAAACTGATTACCAAAGGCCCTTATGTCGAACTCAGCGAGATCATCGGCGGTTATATCATTATCAGGGCCGCTTCGATCGACGAGGCCGCCGAAATTGTAAAAGAGGCTCCGATTGTTGGTAAGGGTACCATCGAAGTAAGGGGCATCTACACAAGCGACGAATAAAAAATGACGCCCTTGTCCAATAAATGAGATACGGATCGTCATTACTTCAAAAAACAAAAACTTAAAGCTATGAACGAATTTGCATTAATCTTCAGGAACGATTTTCATCCTGAAGCAAAATTCTCACCCGCTGAGATGCAGAACATTATGCAGCAATGGCAGGCCTGGATGGGCGGTATGGCTGCGAAAGGACAACTGGCAAATCCAGGCACCCGGTTGGGCGGCGATGGGGCAACTGTAAGGCCATCCAATATTGTGACCAACGGTCCGTACGCCGAGATCAAGGAAATGGTAACCGGGGTCATCGTGGTGAAAGCCAGCGGTATTGATGAGGCAGCCGAGATTGCTAAAGGATGTCCTATTCTGAATGCCGGGGGCAACGTGGAGGTAAGAAATATTGTACCGATAGGCGCGAATTGACCCAAGCCTTAAAGCAATTAAATAAAGAGACACAAGTTTTACCAAAGAACATATTAAAAAACTTAGATAAATCATGAAAGAGTTTGTAATGATATACCGGGGCGAATCGCTGGGCGAAATCAAGCTGAACCCCGACGGCACACTGGCCATTTCGAAAGAGTGGGAAAACTGGATGGGCGGAATCGCCGCGCAAAATAAGCTGGTATCGGGCGGCATGCGCTTAGGTAATGAAGGCCGCACCATAAAACCGGGCAACGTGATAACCGACGGCCCGTATGCCGAGATCAAGGAGATCATTGGCGGCCTCAGCATTTTCCGTGGCGAATCTATCGAAGAGGTTACCGAAATGGCTAAAAGCTGCCCGGTGCTGAAATTCGGCGGCAATGTCGAGGTAAGAGATGTTATGCAGTTGAATAATTAAAAAAATAAAATTTTGTGAGCTTCTGCCCTTTATTTTTACAGGCAGAAGCTTTTTTATTTTATGCAGGAAAAGGAGCTGATACCGCAATTGTACCGAACCGAGTTCAGGAAAATAGCGGCGGTTTTATGCCGCTTATTTGGTATTGAGCATATCACCATTGCCGAAGATATTGTGAGCGATACCTTCCTGCTTGCAGCAGAAACCTGGGGGCTGAAGGGCATACCGCCAAACCCGGCAGCGTGGCTGTATACCGTAGCCAAAAACAAGACCAAAGATTTTTTAAAGCGGAATACCCTTTTTAATGAAAAGATATCGCCCGAAGTACAATATACGACCACCCAATCATTCGAACCGGATATCGACCTTTCAAGCAGCAACATACGCGACAGCCAGTTGCAGATGATGTTTGCGATCTGTTATCCCGGTATCCCGCCTGAATCGCAGATCGGCTTATCGCTGCGCATTCTTTGCGGGTTTAGTATCGACGAAATCGCCGATGCCTTCCTGACCAATAAGGAGACGATCAACAAGCGGCTGTACCGCGCCAAGGAAAAGCTGAAACAGGATGCGATAAAGATCGAAATGCCGCCTGAGACCCAAATCAGCAAGAGGATCGAAAATGTGCTCACGACCCTATACCTTTTATTCAACGAGGGGTATTATTCTTCGAACAGAAATACTGTTCTGACCAAAGATCTTTGCCTCGAAGCGATGCGGCTTACGCACATGCTTTCCGAAAATGAGAGCACCAATTTACCAGAAGTGAATGCACTGCTGGCGCTCATGTGCTTTCATGCTTCAAGGTTCGATGCCAGGCTTTCACCTGATGGTGAACTTATACTTTATGATGAACAGGATATTTTGCTATGGAACAATGAGTTAATAAAGCAAGGACAATACTATCTGAACATGGCCGCACGCGGGAATAATTTGTCCAAATACCATTTGGAAGCCGCTATTGCCTACTGGCATACAGCCGAACGCGATAGTCCTGAAAAATGGGAAAAGGTGCTCAGCCTTTATAATCGTCTGCTGATGACGGAGTATTCGCCTATCGCGGCGCTGAACCGCACCTACGCGCTGGCTAAAGTTTATGGTAATGAGGCTGCAATAATCGAGGCGGAAAAGCTCGGTCTTGATCAAAGCCATTTATATCACAGCCTGCTGGGTGAGTTGTATACCGGTGTCGATAATAAACAGGCTGTTGCGCACTTCGGTACAGCTTCGAAACTGACCAAAACTTCGGCCGATAAGAAAGTGATCCTTAAAAAGATTGCCGGGCTGAAACAAAAATTATAAAGACACGAATTGCACAAATTATAAAAGCGCGAATTACACAAATTAATTCAATTATATGAAGATGTTACAATTCGTGTAATTAGTTTAAATTCGTAAAATTCGTGCTGATAAAATGGCTTTTGACGAAAAACTGGCCGATCGTGTGCGTGTAGCGCTGGCCGATGTACCTAACGTGATGGAAAAGAAAATGTTCCGCGGAGTTACCTTTATGGTCGACGATAAAATGTGCATCAGCGTAAGCGGCGACGAGCTGATGCTGCGCCTCGACCCCGCCCTCACCGATCAGCTTGCTGAAGAGAACGGCACCCGGCCGATGATACACGGCGGCAAACACATGAAAGGATTTATCTACATCAGCCCCGAACGCTTCAGCAACAAAAAGGATTTTGATCATTGGATCAAGCTGGCGCTCGACTATAATCCTGTAGCAAAATCATCAAAGAAATAATCTTCGTCATCAAAGGTTCAAACTACACTAAAATCTTTCCACAGACATAACAAAACGCATATTTCGCACGTAAAATAGTCACTTTATTATTCTTTACTTGACAACAGAAAGTAAGCAAGGTTTTGATACCCCTGTCCTGTTTGTGGTATTTAACCGCCCGGAAACTACGAGGATTGTATTTGAGGCTATCAGGAAAATAGCTCCGCGGAAATTGTACATTTCAGCTGATGGCCCGCGTCCTGATGTGCCGTCGGACGCCGAAAACTGCAAGGCGGTGCTCGATATTGTCCGTAACATCGACTGGGAATGTGATTGTAAAACCCTTTTCAGGGAGAATAATTTCGGTTGCGGCCTGGGTCCTTCTATGGCCTTCGACTGGTTTTTTGAGAATGAAGAAGAAGGCATTATCCTGGAGGACGATTGCCTGCCAGATCCCAGCTTTTTCCCCTATTGCCGCGAATTGCTCGAACGCTATCGGAACGATACGCGTGTTATGCACATTTCGGGCTGCAATTTCCAGTACGGATGGCAATGGAATAGTGAAATATCCTACTATTTCTCAAAAAACCCGCACGAATGGGGCTGGGCAAGCTGGAGGCGGGCATGGAAGATGTTCGATTTCAGGGCGCAGAATTTCCCCGAGATATTCGGCAAAAAATACCTCCGTGGATATTTCAGCTCGCGGATGGAAGAGATCTACCGCATGAAAAAGATCAACCAAACCTACCACCAGCCGGATGCGCCGCATTGGTGGGATTACCAGTGGGCCTTCGCGATCAATATCAATTCAGGCTTGGCGGTTACCCCCAATGTCAATCTGGTGAAGAACATCGGTTTCGGCGAGAATGCCACACATACGCTGAGCTCCAACGACAGGCGCGCTAAAAATGAGGCAAAAGAAATTGAATTCCCTTTAAAGCACCCGGCTTTCATTATCCACGATGCTATTTCGGATAAAAGGTATTTCAATTCGCAAATGCTTCATAAGATATTGCGCAAAACTTACAGCATACTCGGTCTTGAAGGCTATGCCATGAACGGCTGATATAGTTTATTCATTCAGAAATGCTTCGACCAGGGCAGCGGTAATACCCGGCATCGGGTTTCCCGCTCGGGTTACACCCGCTTCGCCCAAATATTCGCCGTGAATACCGGGCAGGATGGCGAGCCTCGCTCCTGTTATCAAACTGCTTATTTTCTCCGCATGCGCCACCGGCATTACATCCCTGTCGCCGTTGAAATAATTTTAGCAAAACAACAATGATTCTCCCGTCAGAATTGTTCGATTTTCAAAATGATCTTGTGGAATAAAATAACCACCGCGGCGAGGATGAACAGGTGGATAATGATCAGCAACCAGGTACCTGTGTACGGGCCCAGTATCTCGCGGAAATTAACCGGGTGCTGCCTGCGTGTCATGGTCAGAAGACGCCCGAACAATATAAAATGTTCGGATAGTGTAAAGATAATGATTTTTATTTCGCCACATGGCCTTCTTACCGAGAGACCTGCGAAAGGTGCCACTGTCAGCCCATCTTTAATCTCTAATCTCCAACCCCTCACATCTCCACCTTCACCCTGATCTGCCCGTCGGATAAGGTGCGTACGATCAGTTTATCGGGCGCGGGGTATATGGCCTGTATGTCCAGGTCCTGTATGCTTACGTCCGAATGTATCCCGTTGCCGTAATCGCGGCTCAGTTCCTTTTCCAGTCTTGCTTTATTGTCAGCTATCATCTGGCTGAAATTGTACGTCGCACGCCGCCTGATCATTTCGGTGATCCTGCCGCTGAACATCCATTTAGCTGCTTTCAGCATCCAGGCGCGTGTTTGCAGGTCGAAGGCCAGGTCGGGAAACGATAGCGTATGCGTCTTTGGATCGTAGGTTGGC
>DASZWG010000287.1:0-3547 GCA_035546675.1 Mucilaginibacter sp.
GTTTGCCTGTGGCCATTTTTCACACGCAGTTTAGGTGGCGGCACGGATATAACAAAACCAGGTGATTTGCGTGATGCCGGGTAAATACCCGATTGAATGATCTTTATAGGATCCCGGTTTTTATTGTTAATCTCTATCCGGAAATAACGGTATTTACTTGCCGGAAAGCTAAGCATTTGTTCATATTCCGGCTCGGTACCTTCGTTAGCACCCTGTAATTCAATATTTTCTTTTATTGCGAACCAATGCTGCATGTCATCACTGCCGGAAAGGCTCGCCTGTCGTGTAACATCTGTGTTTTTTAATTTTAACCAAAGCTCGTTAAGAGTGGTACTAGTTCCGGCATCCGCTATATAAACCGTATTTGTATCAGCAATAGTATTGCGTTTTACTTCCGGCAAATCAATAAAATGGGGCACACCAACGTCTTTTCTCGGTTGTATCGAATAAGCCCAAAATTTACCTGCCTCGTCAACAATGCGGATATCATATAAATGCTTATCAGTACATTTCGCGACAAGATCTGGCCGCAATTCGATCTTATAAACCCCGCTTGAATCGACTTTGCCTATATCAGCCCTGTACTTAAAATGCTGCGCCGACTGTGAGAATGCAGACCGGGGCAGCAGGCAAATTATGATCGAAGCTAATGTGTTAATTTTCAGGTTTGTTGCCATCATCTTTAATAATATATTTCACTTTCTGATACATGAACGAAATGATCAGCAATAATACACCAAGACAGAAGAACGCGGCTATTTTCCCGCCAGCCGGGATGTTTTCGATATCGTAAGTAAAAAGTTTTATCAAAGTTATAGTAAACAGTGTCAGCGAAATAATGCGAAGCACCCTGGTTTTGTAACGCATGCCCAACCACATCAGCGCGAAAGACAATATGCCCCATAATACTGGCAGCCCGGTTTTAACATATACCACCTGGATATGCTGGAGAGATATGCCAGGGTAATAAAATATCGAATTTACGATCAGGCAAACCTCGAGACTGAGGAAAGTTACCAGTGCTCCGGTTAAAAACCATGCGGCAACCTTTTCGGATGGCTCAAAAGCGGCACGGAGAACACCGATCAACTTATAAAATAGTAATAAGACAAATATATCGGATAGCCAATGCGCCCACAGGTGCGAAGGACTGATCGTATGATTGATCAATATCGAGACCTGGGTATCAAAATACTGCTGGCTGCAAAACAAGTAAACAAGTATGGCCAGCGCTAACACTATGGCTTCAACCAGCCGGTTTATTTTGAATGAAGGAAACCGATCCATAACATACAGAAAAAGACATATAAAGGCCGGAACATACAGCATAAGGTAAAAGGTGTTTAAATCTGTATCAGGGTAACGGGACATGAATTGATGATTCACCTCAAACAATCCTGCCAGGAATAGCAGTATGAACGCGCCATACCGATACACATCGGGCAGGAACAGGTGTTTGATCTTTTCTGCCTGTTTGGTGAGCAGGTATAACAGAAAACTGCAGACAGATGCGAAAACGGTGGTGATAAACCCTTTATTGGCTATGACCGGCAAAATGAGTATGGTCGGCTTATCATATTGGCCTGGTGCGCTATAAAGATTGAACCAATCCATCATCAGGCTCACCAGCATTGCTACCCAAATAATGGCCGAAGCCAGGCGCATCAGTTTAATATCCGATTTGTTGTAGAGCCAATACAACAATACACTTTCGGCCGCCCAAAAAAGCGTGATAAAATGCCCGTGCAATTGTATGGGCGCTGTAAGTGACAAGAAGGTGAGCGTAATACCAATAAGCAGGTAAAGAATATTGATCTCGGCTTTTTTGCTTCTGAATAAAAGAAACGAGAACAAAAGGTTCAATCCGCCTATGCTTGCACAAAACAACCCCCGATATTGCCCGCAATGCATCAAAGTTAACAGATACAAGCCTGTACTGAAATATAAAGCCGTGTTGACCAGCAATACGGTGAAGTCGGATACAATAAATTTTTTGTTCTCCCTGATATTATTGGCAATGTTGATGAGGAAAAACAACAGGTATAGTAAACTAACATAAACAAATGCCAGGGGCGCAGCTTTGCCGGGCAGTGTATAAACTACGCCGGCAAGTACGATCACCGTTAATGCGAATGCAGAAATATTGAGTATGCGCCACGATTTAAAATACGCTATGACTAACAAACCGGCATTCAGAACGATCATATAAATCAGAAGTGCATTGTAATTTGCGTTACCGGTACTGACCATAAAGGGGCTTGATATGCCTCCCGCAAGTGCAATTACCGCTAGTTCCTGTCTGTCATAAAGGAGTGAAAGTGCTACAGCAAAAGACGTGATTACTATAAGAATAATGAACGATAACGTTTGACTGAACAAATGAAACTGGTGAAAGGCCAATGTAATGGTAAAATAGAATATGGCAAGCCCACCGCCCACCAATACCGAACTGAAAGCTTTGTATGATTTCCGCAGGCGATGTGCTATGCCTATGAGAATACCACCGCAAAGGATACCAATACCTACTCTGCCTGCCGGTCCAATCCAGTTATTGTCAATGGCGTATTTAACAAAAAATCCAATGGCCAGCACCAGTATAGCTATACCAATCTTGTTGACCAGGTTCTCACCAATGAATTTCTCCAGGTCAGGATTTCTCTCAAAGAAGGAAGGCCGCTGCTTTGGAGGCCTTCTGCTTGGCGGAGGAATAGCAACCTGCCTTCGTATTGATGCCACAGGATCCTGTATAACATCTTCAAATCGTTCAACTATAGTTGGCGATGCAGGATCTATAACTAACGGCTTCTTTATCTCCGGTAGCGGCTCAATTTTCTGAGCCGACGGTTCAGAGACTTTAGAGTCTTCGGGACTGGGGTAAGCTTCTTTCCGGATAGTGGGCGCCCCTGGGTTTTGCTTCAGTTTTTCGACCAGGATATGAAGGTCAAATATTACTTTTTCGAGCTTGTTCAATCTGCTCACCAGCCCATTCTGATTAACAATCAGTAAAACAATGATGACTATAAAGCAAATAACATATAAAGCATCCATGCGAAATTAGGTTTGGTTTTACTAAGATAAAGGAATAATTGAAATTACAATTTTTTACCGATAAACGTCTTTCCGACTTCCGGACTAACCTTTGATCACCCTTTGTATCTCGTCCAGTTTCATCAGTGCCTCGACCGGCGTCAGGGTATTTACATCGAGATTGTTCAGCGTATCGCGTATTTTAACCAGTACCGGGTCGTCGATGCTGAACATCTGCATCTGTACGGCCTGTTTCTGCACCTTGCGGATGCTTTCCTTAATATGCTCGCCGCCGGTGCGTTCGGCTTCCAGCTTTTTGAGGATATCGGTAGCCCGGGCAACCACTTTGTGCGGCATCCCGGCCAGCTTGGCTACATGGATACCAAAGCTGTGCTCACTGCCGCCGGGTACCAGCTTGCGCAGGAAGATCACCTGGTGCCCCACTTCTTTTACCGATACATTGAAATTTTTGATGCGCGGGTGCGTGTTGCTCAGTTCGTTCAGCTCGTGGTAGTGCGTG
>DASZWG010000288.1:0-3192 GCA_035546675.1 Mucilaginibacter sp.
CAAAACTGGTGGGAAGTACGATGTCGGCACCACCAAAAGCACTTACGAAGCCAGGAATGTGATCGTCGCCACGGGTTTTTATGACATCGCAAACAAGCTCAATATTCCCGGCGAGGAATTGCCTAAGGTAAAGCACTATTATAAGGACCCGCATTATTACGCCCTGCAAAAGGTAGTGGTGGTAGGGTCGAGCAATTCAGCCATTGATGTAGCGCTGGAAACCTACCGCAAGAGCGCCGAGGTAACCTTGGTGATACGCGATGCCGAAGTGAGCCACCGGGTAAAATACTGGGTCAGGCCCGACGTGCTCAATCGTATCAAAGAAGGTAGCATCAAGGCTTATTTTAACTCGCACCTGACGGCGATACGAGAAAATGAGATAGATGTACAAACGCCGGACGGCAAAATCACCATACCCAACGATTATGTAATGGCGATGACCGGTTACCGGCCCAACTTTGAATTTCTGAAAAAGCTCGGCATCCGTCTGTCAGCGGATGAAAAATTCATCCCCGAATACAACCATAAAACTATGGAAACCAATCAAAAGGGCATGTACCTGGCCGGCGTGGTATGCGGCGGCATGGATACCCACCTGTGGTTCATCGAAAACTCGAGGATACATGCTGAGATGATCATTGGGGACATCTTATCCAAAGGTTGATCGTTGCATTGTTTAATTGCTTTATTGTTTGAAAATTCAACCAGCAATTTAACAATACAACAATAAAGCAATTTTTATACAGTATTCAGGCAATTGCAATAATCCACATTTTTCTTGCATAAGTAAAAATTAATGCGATACTTTGCATCCGATTTTAAAAAAACGCAAAAACGCGCGATAAAATGATACAGCAAAGCATCATCAGTCAAGTTATCAGGGCAATATTTGCCCCGCCGGCTACTGTTATGGTTGCATCTGTTCCTGCCTGCCGGCAGGCAGGTTTGTTATCCCCTTCACGACGAAGGCTCTACATTCCCCGGGTTTAACTCACGCTTTAGAGGTGATAAACCGTTCTGAAGTTTTTTCAAACTTCACCAACAAAATTTCATTTAATTACGTATTGGGCGCAAGCCAAAATGATTTAATGTTAATTCTTTCGATCTCCATTTTCAATGACCATACAAGATTTTGATATTCAGGTTGCATCGGCCCAGCATGTCGATTATGCGCAGCAGATCTGCGACGAGATGGCTGAGTCGGCAAAGGCACGGGGTACAGGTATTGCCCGCCGTTCGCCTGAATATGTCGCCAACAAAATGCTGGAAGGCAAAGCTGTCATCGCCCTGCATAAGGATGGCACCTGGGCGGGTTTTTGTTATATCGAAACCTGGAGCCACGGAAAGTTTGTGGCCAATTCGGGGCTGATCGTAAGCCCCGAGTTCAGGAAAAGCGGGCTGGCTAAGGCCATTAAGCAGAAAATATTCCAGCTCTCGCGCAAAAAATACCCAGATGCAAAAATATTCGGTCTTACTACCGGGCTGGCCGTGATGAAGATCAACTCGGAGCTGGGTTACGAACCGGTTACCTATTCGGAGCTGACACAGGATGAGGATTTTTGGGCAGGATGTAAAAGCTGCGTAAACTACGACATCCTGATGAGCAAGGAGCGCAAGAACTGTATGTGCACGGCCATGCTTTTTGACCCGGAAGAAAAGCAAAAGGAGATCGAGGATAAGATGAAGAAGATCACGCATAAGGCAACGCTGCTGGAGCGTATCGAAAATGCATTGAAGCGATCTGCAAAGATCATCATCCTGCTGGGTGCGGCGGCATTACGCTTACTCCACTGATAATGGATAATTTTTCCGCCCTTCTATCAGTAATCGGACGGAAAAATTGAAGTAAACGGAAAGACATTAATAAATTTGACAACATCATAAAGAAAGCTTTTATCTTTTGGCTTTCGGCTTTCAACTCATGAAGAAGAAAAAAGTAGTATTAGCATACAGCGGGGGACTCGATACCTCTTTTTGCTGCATTTACCTGACACAGGACCTGGGTCTCGAAGTACATTCGGTTATCGTGAATACCGGCGGTTTCAGTGCGGATGAATTGTATAATGTGGAACAGCGGGCTTACCGCATGGGTGTTACTTCGCATCACGTAGTTGATGAGACCGGGAACTTTTACAATACCTGCGTACGCTATCTTATTTATGGTAATGTACTGAAGAACAATACCTATCCCCTGTCGGTAAGCGCTGAAAGAGTGAGCCAGGCTACTGCTATTGCGAACTACGCCAAAGAGATCGGCGCCGAATACGTGGCGCACGGCAGCACCGGCGCGGGTAACGACCAGGTGCGGTTCGACATGATCTTCAATATCCTGGTTCCCGATGTACAGATACTGACCCCTATCCGCGACCTGAAGCTGAGCCGCGAACAGGAGATAGCATACCTGAAAGAACACGGCGTCGATATGAACTTCGAGAAAGCCAAATATTCTATCAATAAAGGCATTTGGGGCACATCGGTAGGCGGTAAGGAAACATTGACCTCGAACCTGGGATTACCCGAAGAAGCATGGCCCACACCGGTGAGCAGCTTTGAACCTAAAAATATCGAGCTTACTTTTGAAAAGGGCGAACCCGTAGCGCTCGACGGCAAGAGATACGGTCACCCTACACAGGTGATACAGGCCCTACAGGCTATAGCACAGCCATACGGTATTGGCCGCGATATACATGTAGGAGACACCATTATCGGTATCAAGGGCCGGGTTGGTTTTGAGGCGGCAGCGCCAATGATCATTATCAAGGCGCACCATACACTCGAAAAGCATGTGCTCACCAAATGGCAGCTTTCGTGGAAGGACCAGTTATCGTCATTCTATGGCAACTGGTTGCATGAAGGGCAGTTCCACGACCCGGTAATGCGCAACATCGAGGCTTTTTTAACCGATACCCAGAAAAATGTAAGCGGCAAAGTGTTTGTGCAGTTGCACCCCTATCGTTTCCAGGTAACAGGCATCGAATCGGAGCACGACCTGATGTCGGGCAAATTCGGCAGCTACGGCGAGATGAACAATGCCTGGACCGGTGAAGACGTAAAGGGCTTTTCCAAAATATTCGGCAACCAGGTAATGATCTATCATAAGATTAACTCCGGGCAATAAAATGAGCAGCGCGGCATTTTCAAAAAGCGATTGTTTGAGCCACTATAAATGGGGGGATGATTGCTATGGATGGA
>DASZWG010000289.1:0-2232 GCA_035546675.1 Mucilaginibacter sp.
TTATGTCACTTTGTACAAGCTGACCGATTTTGTGAATAAGGAAAGCCTCGATTCAACCCAGCGCATTTATAACGGGTTCAGTCCGGCGCTAAAGACAAGTATTGAAGGCCGTTACATCGCTTACCAGATGAGCCGGATGGAAGCCGCGCTACCCGGGAATATGGCGCCGGGTTTTACGGCCACCGATACTGCCGGCTATAAGCTGTCGCTGGCTGATTACAAGGGCAAATATGTGCTGCTCGATTTTTGGGCGAGCTGGTGCCCGCCATGCCGCCAAAGCGACCCGCACCTGGTAGAGGTTTACAAAAAATATCATCCGCGGGGGCTAAACATCGTCGGCATAGCCTGGGACGACAATACGCAGCAGGCCTGGCGACAAGCCATTAAGGACGATGGCACCGGCATTTGGCCCAATGTGCTGAACGGCAGCGGAACCAAAAACGACATCGGCGAAAAATTTGCGATCCATTTTGTACCCACACGCATCCTGATCGACCCTACGGGGAAGATCATCGGGCGTTTCGGCGACAATAACGCCTACACCGAACAGGCCCTCGACCGTATGCTGGCGATCACTTTCGGGAAGTGACCGCGGAATTTGTTGTCTTTTAGTATGATATTTGCAGTTCGGAAAAGTTAAATGACTGTATCGTTTTGAAGTAATTCAGCGTATCTGTTTAAAATCCTCGCTTTATGAAAAAAGTGATCACCCTTATCGCGATATTTTTAACGATCACTGCCGTTCTTTCGTGTTCAAAAACGAATGGTGTGAATGGCAAAGTGACCATTGAAGGCAGATGGCTGATCAAAAAAGATTCGGTTACTTCTACGATAGGCCCTTACGCACATGGCACTAACTATGTTGGCACGGCGGCAGATTATTTTGATTTCAGGCCGGATAATAAGCTTTACATTAAAGAGGGCACCGAACGCGATACCTTCGTCTATACCATAACGTCCGACACCACGATGACCTTCGGCGGTGTTGGAGTGAATCTCAACATGATCCCGCTTCGTGCATTTATGAGTTCATTTACCGCCTCAAGGGTCACACTTAATATTGTGCCCACCTTGTGGAACCCCGGCGGTAATACCACCAGGCTAACAATCCTTACCCGTTAGATTTTCAATTGCCTGAGACTGATTCCGTATATTTTTTAAAGTTATTGAGTATCGCCTGCCAGCCGCCGCGCTGCATTTCAACCGGGTTGGTACCCTCGGCCTCGAACGATATGGTTAACTGCGTAGCGCCGCCTTCTTTTTTGAAAACGTTCTCCACCTTACGGCCGTCGCCGATGGTATAGCTGATCAGTTCATAAGGTTTTACCTCGTCGTACGTTCCGCCGAAATCAAAACCGAAGCTGCCGTCTTTGGCCTCCATCCGGTACGAGAATTTGCCGCCGGGGCGCAGGTCGTTCTCGGCGCTGGGCGAATGCCAGTCGTCCGATGCATGGTTCCATTGCGTAACCTGTTTGGGGTCGGTATAGGCTTCCCATACTTTTTCTATTGGCGCATTCACGTTTGCTTCAACCGTGATCACTGTATTAGCTGTCGATTCCATGTTCAATTGTTTTACCATACAAACTTAATGCAAATACAGGTATGATGTGACCGCCAAAAACGACATTATGAAGGGATGTTTGCGACAGGGTTTGGCCCCATCCTCCATAGGAGTCCTTTGGACTAAGACCAATAAAGGTAAAGGCTTGAAAGTTAAAGGGCCATAATGTTTTTTATCTTTGTATCGTAAAACCAAACCAGGCATGCTGCGAAGGATCGGGTTTATTGCCGCATTATGGATGTTGTCATTTTATGGCTGCAAAAAAGGAACAGCGACAAAAAACATCCCTCCTGCTCCTGCCATTCAATATCCCTTGCTGTCGAAAATGACCCTCACTACCGGCGGCACAACTTATACCGATACCTATACTTACGACACTACAGGAACGTTCAGGAATAACCCTGTTCAGTTACGGTCTGAAATAGCCGGAAAGATTATCGATTTTACCTATGCTAAGGATATATATTTCCAGATCACTTTAGACAAAGTTGATGAATACGATATCCATACCGGCCAAAAAACGGATACTTATCAATATACAGGCTATAGGGTGCTTGAGCCAGGGATACCCCCGGAAGAAAAAGACGTGGTAGTGACCGATGCAAGTAATAATGTGATCAAAACTTACAGCTTTTTCAGGGTGACGGTGGGATCCCTGCCAGATTCTATTA
>DASZWG010000290.1:0-5280 GCA_035546675.1 Mucilaginibacter sp.
TCATGCGGGATCTCCTCGATCAGGATGATCAGGTCGCCGGCGATGCCGCCACGCGGCGCTGCGTTTCCTTTGCCGCTCATGCTCAGTTGCATGCCTTCGCTTACCCCTGCCGGGATATTGATACTGATCAGTTCCTCGTCGCGCACCACACCTTCGCCGTGGCACACATTACACTTGGCGGTGATCACCGTGCCTTCGCCGTTACAGGTAGGGCAGGTGCTGGTGGTTTGCATCTGGCCCAAAATGGTGTTGGTTACACGGCGTACGGCGCCCTGGCCACCGCAGGTTTTACAGGTTTGTATGGACGAGCGGTCTTTTGCGCCCGTTCCGTCGCAGGTTTTGCAGGCTACCTGCTTGTTTACTTTTATCTTCTTTTCCGTGCCGTTGGCTATTTCTTCCAGCGTCAGCCGAACCTTGATGCGCAGGTTGCTGCCGCGCGCCACACGCCGGCCGCCGCTTTGCCTGCCCCCGCCGAAAAATCCATCGAACGGGCTGCCCCCGCCAAATATATCGCCGAACTGGCTGAATATGTCTTCCATATTCATACCGCCAAAACCACCGCCTCCATTAGCGGAGTGTGCATTGGCAGCATGACCGAACTGGTCGTATCGCTGGCGTTTTTCGGGGTTGCTCAGTACTTCGTAAGCTTCGGCAGCTTCCTTAAACTTTTCCTCGGCATCCTTATCGCCCGGATTTT
The DNA here is from genome assembly GCA_035546675.1 of Mucilaginibacter sp. Classification (GTDB taxonomy): domain Bacteria; phylum Bacteroidota; class Bacteroidia; order Sphingobacteriales; family Sphingobacteriaceae; genus Mucilaginibacter. The sequence goes on from DASZWG010000290.1 coordinate 698, forward strand.
TGTCGGGGTGATACTTGATGGCCATCTTTCGGTAAGCCTTTTTGATCTCCTCTGCATCAGCGCCCCTGGCAACACCCAGTACGTCGTAATAATCTCTTTTTGACATCTATCGTATCCAATTATTGAATTACTGAATTATAGAATTATTGAATGTCATTTCGTGGCCGGAGCCCGGTCAGTAATTCAGTAAATCAATAATTCAATCATTAATTATTAGTTTCCAACCACAACTTTGGCGAAACGGGCTACCTTGTCGTTCAGGTAATACCCTTTCTCCACCTCATCTATCACTTTGCCTTTCTGATCCTCAGCTACGGGAACATTGGTAATGGCCTCGTGCAGTTCCGGATCAAATGCGTTTCCGATCGACTGCATTTCCTTCAGGCCCTTTTGCCCCAGGATATTCTTCAGCTTTTGCTGGATCAGTACAACGCCCTCTTTTACGGAGTTAACATCTTTGGTGTTTTCCATCGACCGTATGGCCCGTTCAAAATCATCCAGCACGGGCAGCAGCGATACGATGACATCCTTGCCGGCCGTTTGCAGTAACTCGGCGCGTTCTTTTGTTGTGCGCCGCCTGAAATTATCAAATTCAGCGTACAGGCGCAAATATTTATCATTGGCAAGCGCCACTTCCTGTTTCAGCAATTGTTCAGGAGTTTCCTCATCGGTTTCCACCTCGTTCCCTTCGGTCGCAGGCATTTCATCCGTCAATGGATCGTGGTTATTTTCAATGTCTTCTTTCTTCTTTTTCTTAAGCATATCGTTAGAGTTCATAAGTGAATAGCGCAAATCAACTATCCTGCCATTCCATAAAAGCCGACAACGTGGCAGAGACTTTGAAGTTTATCGTATGCAAATGGCAGTCTGCCGTACAGTTGACAGTTTCGTCCGATTTTAAAAATTGCGCTGATTTTTCCTGAAAACAGGTCAGGCGATCTGTACATCTTCTACCACCTTGCCGCTTTCACATTTGATGATACGCGACGGGAAGGTGCGGATGATGTGATAATCGTGCGTGGCGATCACAATGGCTGTACCTGACGACTGGCTGATCTGTTTGAGCAGCAGCACGATCTCTTCCGATGTTTCCGGGTCGAGGTTGCCGGTAGGCTCGTCGGCCAGAATCACCTCGGGATCATTGATGAGCGCACGTGCGATCACTACACGCTGCTGTTCGCCACCGGATAACTCATGCGGCATCTTTTTCAGCTTGGAACGCAGGCCGACTTTTTCCAGCACATCGAGCGAACGTTCTGCGATCAGCTTTTTATCGGTCCAGCCGGTGGCCTTCATCACAAATTCAAGATTCTGTTCAACCGTGCGGTCGGTCAGCAACTGGAAGTCCTGGAAAACGATACCCAGTTTGCGGCGCAGAAAGGGGATATCCTTACTTTGTATATTTTTCAGCTCATAACCGCATACATGCCCCTCGCCCGATCCAATGGGCAGATCGCAATAGATCACCTTTAGCAGGCTGCTTTTGCCCGAGCCGGTTTGCCCGATCAGCCATACGAAATCGCCTTTATCGACGTGAAGCTTTACATTGGAAAGTACAAGGTGCTTTTGCTGAAAAATATCGACACCGCTGAGCTTTATAATTGAGTTTCCGATCATTTTAGAGTTCCAGTTTTAAGATCTGCCCGAAAGGCAGGTCTTTGACAATATTCATAATGTATTCTGACTTGCCCCCAAGCCCGACTTTATCAAGTGATTTCTCAGGCCTGTCGACCCGAAAATAGGCAAGCAGCGTGAACTGATCATCACGAAGCTGCACATAATCGGGTATTTTGGCAACGCCTTTTACTTTGATAATATACATTTTAAGCTTAAAGCTCAAAGCTAAAGGCATAAAGCTTTTGGCCGATTCTAAATGGGCTTTTGGCTTTTTGCTTTCGGCTTTCCGCTCTTTTCAAAGGTACGTTATTTTAAAGCTTTGTCAAGAAATCCATCGTGTCCACGCCATCAGCATAATCCCATAATTTAGGCTGCTGGCTTTGGCCGAAAGGTACTACCTGGTTGCCTGTATCTAAGTCCAAATTGCTGACCACGCATTGAATATTGTCTTCTCTCTCTGCCAATATTTTTTGCAAGGTGTCCGGGTCATCATAATACTCGTAAAACAAAACCGCCAGCGGCGATGCCATGTTGGTATCCTCTTTTAGCAACAAGAAACCGTTATCCAGGTGTTTATCCTTGTTTACCAGGTAAATGGATTTATTGTAATCGTAATTGTTGTTGTACTTATGATGGTGGATAATAGGATGATACGGTTCGATCGCCTCGAAAAAGCTGGTAAAATCATACCCGTAAGGCACATACATTTTGGAAACGTTGCGGCAGCCCAGGCCGAAATAATCGAAAATATCATGCCCCAGTTCGTACAACTGTTCGCCTGTTTCGCTGCCTGTTAATACAGCCACACTGTTGCGGTTTTTGCGGATAATATTCGGCACTTTGCCAAAATAATATTCAAAATACCGCGAGGTATTATTGCTGCCCGTAGCTATTACTGCATCGAAATTTTGTAAACGCTCTGCAAAACTGAATTGTTCGCCAAAAGCGGGTTCGATCAGGCAAAGCTGTTTCAAAACCGCAATGATCAGCCTTGCGTCGTTTGATGAAGCCTTAATAAGCGCATTATTACCGGATGCTAATACACACAATACATCATGAAAACCGACCAATGGGATGTTTCCGGCCAGTATCAAACCTACTTTTTTCGGATGTTCGTTGTTAAGCCGGTAATGACCGAGCCATTGCAGTAAATCATGCTTGTTCAGCATCCCGCCGATAGCTTTTACAGCGCGTTCGGTATTGGCCGGAGTAAACCAGGCATTATAATGGCACTCATTTTGTACAATATGAATTAAATCTTCGCCGGGGAAACTTAATTGTTGCCCTAACGTAGAAAACACATCTGCTAAGTAGGGTATGCTAAATTTTGACATATAAATGGTGGGGACTTCAAACCCCGGAACGTTTTTTTGTTATATTTGCATGCTGCTTTTGGCAGGCAAAGGTAAATCAGAATATAAGATATTAAGAAAATATGGCGATTAAAATCACCGACGAATGTATCAACTGCGGGGCCTGTGAACCAGAATGCCCAAATAACGCAATTTATGATGCAGGGGCCGCGTGGCGTTTTTCGGACGGTACGGGATTGAAGGGGCTGATCGATTTTGGCGATGGAAATACGCTGAATGCCGAAGAAGCACAGGCTGCTTTGTCAGATGATATTTACTACATCGTTCCGGATAAATGCACCGAGTGCGTAGGCTTTCATGATGAGCCGCAATGTGCTGCGGTATGCCCGGTAGATTGCTGTGTGGACGATGAAGATGTGCGTGAGACGAAAGAAGAACTGATGGCAAAAAAAGAGTGGTTGCACATGAACGAATAATTAAATAATTTTACATAAACAGCGGGGGAATGTGTGTTCAAATGCGTTCCCCTGTTTTTTTATCTGACCTAAAGAAAAAATGTTTTTTACTTCTGAATTTAGCCCCTGCTGATAATGGAATACGGTATTTGTAATCTGGCAGTTATACCCCTCAGGGCCGAGTCAAGCGATAAAAGCGAGCAGGTCTCACAGGTATTATTCGGCGAGGCGTTCGAGATACTTGAGTGGAAGGAGCGGTGGGTAAAGATCGTTACAGCAAATGATGATTACGAAGGCTGGATAGGCCGCCTGCAATTTGCGATGCTGGGGCATATTGCCTTTAAGAGCCTGAAGGAAATACCGCCGCCTATTACTTACCGTCCGGTAACACAGGCCTGGAAAAAGCCCGATAACAGCGTTTTATACCTCCCGGTTTGCAGTTCGCTGGTTTTTCTGAAGGGAACTACCTGTCATATCAACAACGAAAAATTTGAGATCATCGGTGAGATAGGAGAGACCGAGCCACTGGATGTTACCGCTAAATCTTTCCTTAATACCCCATACCTTTGGGGCGGGCGCACACATTATGGTATTGATTGTTCGGGTTTTACGCAGGCGGTATTCAAATTACAAGGTATACAATTGCGCCGTGACGCCCGGATGCAGGCCGAGCAGGGTACTACTGTAAACTTTATTTCTGAAGCCAAATTAGGCGATCTTGCGTTTTTCGATAACGAAGAAGGGCGGATAACCCACGTAGGCATTATGCTTAACAACGGGCAAATCATTCATGCTTCGGGCCGTGTAAAGATCGACAGCATTGACAGCCAGGGTATCTTTTCAGAAGAACTGAAAAGATACACCCATCGCCTCAGGATCATCAAACGCATGGCGAATACGCCAAAATAGTGGTCTAATCCTTTACAAAACTTGCCGTGCCTACCAGGCTGTTATTACGGCCGTTGGTTACCTGTACCAGGTAAGTCCCGGGTCTCAGGTCCCCGATATTGGCCCGCCAGTTCGGCTGACGCGATACATCCTCTTTTACAACAGTGCCAAATGAGTTTACGATCCTGATCTTGTAGCTATCGATCTTCCCGAATACGATATCATGTCCCTGGTTCATCGTCAGATTGATAACTGAAGCTGTAGGATTAGGATACACCGTAATATTGCTCAGTAAGTTATTCCATGTAGA
>DASZWG010000291.1:0-2445 GCA_035546675.1 Mucilaginibacter sp.
GGAAAGTCAGCAAGAAATGCTCTAAAGTTTTAAAATAGCGTTAATGAGAATACTGATAAGAAAGTTTTTGTATAACTTGCTTCACAAATCTAACCTGTCATCGTGAGCTTTAAATTTGAAAAATTAAAAGTTTGGCAAAAAGCCGTCGATTTGTCGGCGGATATAAATGAATTGACCAAAACTTTTCCTAAACAAGAAATATTTATTTTATCTGCTCAAATTAAACGTGCTGCTGACTCAATTTCATTGAATGTGGCAGAGGGCTCAACCGGACAATCAAATGCAGAATTCAATAAATTTCTTGGATATGCATTAAGATCAACTGTTGAAGTTGTAGGATGTTTGTATTTGGGTAAAAAGCGGGAATTAATCAATTTGCAAGATTTTACCAGAATTTATGTCCAATGTGAAGAAATTCTGGTAATGATAAACGGATTGCGAAATTCATTGCAGTGATTAAACTTTCGGACTTTCTGACTTCCCGACTAACTCACCCCTCCGGGTACTTCCGGAACATCGCATTGATGCGCATCTGGATCACGCCGAAAACTGCTTCGCGGAAGATGCGGGTCGACATTTTGGAAGTTCCTTCGGTGCGGTCGGTAAAAATGATGGGTACTTCCACTACCTTAAAGCCATGCTTGATGGCGGTGTATTTCATTTCGATCTGGAAAGCGTAGCCGACGAACTTGATCTTATCCAACTGGATGGTTTCGAGCACTTTGCGCTTGTAGCACATAAAGCCAGCCGTCCAGTCGCGGATATCGAGACCCGTAATAAAACGAACGTAAACCGAAGCAAAATAGCTCATCAGCACCCGGCTCATCGGCCAGTTCACTACATTTACGCCCTTAATATAACGGGAGCCGACTGCCGCATCCGCTCCCTCCGCACAGGCCCTGCGCAGTTTGAAAAGGTCGTCAGGATTATGCGAAAAATCGGCGTCCATCTCAAAGATGTAATCATACTGATGTGCAATGGCCCAGCGGAAGCCATGTATGTAAGCGGTACCTAATCCCTGCTTGCCTGCCCTTTCTTCTATAAACAAACGTTCGGGGAATTCCTGCTGCAGTTTTTTTACTACCAGCGGGGTGCCGTCAGGCGAACCATCGTCGATGATCAGGATATGAAATTCGTGCGTAAGCGAAAACACCTTTCGGATGATCCGCTCGATGTTCTCTATCTCGTTATAGGTTGGTATGATAACAATGCTGTCGGGCACGGTCAGTTTTGAAATTAATTATAAGCAGGCAAAAGTAAGGTATTCATCACTTTCCTGAAAATATTAACAGGGGATTGGGGTTTATATTGAAAAAATTACAGATTATCTGTATCCGCCACGATCTTGTTATGATCCGCCATATTCCCGTCAGGATTGTCGATGTAATTACGCTCTTTGATATACGGCGACACAAGCAGGAACGCTATCACAAACGCCATGATAAAGCAAACATCAAAGTACCAGTAGTAGTTTGCGCCGGCAAGATGTTTTGCAAAGAAACCGCCTTCGGCTATTTTGCCGTTTACCCATGCGGTGATCAGGTTACCTACCGCTACTACCATCAGCCAAACGGCTGTCATCGTGCTTTTCATTGATTTGGGCGAATGTGTGTAGGCATATTCCAGGCCTGTGATGGAGACCAATACCTCAGCCGCAGATAACATGACATAAGCGAGTACCTGCCACCAGAATGTAGGATGCCCTCCCTTATCAATATTGCTTTGTATCAGTGCAATGATCACAAATGATACGGCAGTCAGGATCAGCCCTGCACCAAACCTTCGTAACGGAGTAGTTTTCAAACCGATCTTATCAAGTCTTGGGTATATCCAGTAATTAAATAACGGGATAAACAGCAGCAGGAATACGGGGTTGAACGTTTGCACCTGCCCCGAATAGATGGTGAATTTTGTAAAGCCCAGGTTTACAGTTCGGTCCATGCTCTGGAGTTGAAGTACCCACTCTGAAAGGTTTTGGTCCCAAACCGCCCAGAATCCCAACGCGAAAAAGAATACAAACATCACACGCCAAACAGCCTTGATACCTTCAACCTTTTCGGGGTCAAATTTGCCTTTTGCTACGTCAAGGAGTGACTGCCCCTTTTCCTTTTTGCCGATATTAAACAGCGCATAAACTGAAATAAATACAAAGTTGTTCTTATTTACACCGACAGGAGGGACTTTGACATACATTTTGCGGCCCGAAAAGAAAATGATCGTAGCCAGAGCCATCAATACACCGGGTATGCCGAATGCCAGCGTTGGACCGTAGTTGGCATACACCCAGGGGATCAAAACGGTCGAGACCATGGAACCGGCATTGATACTGAAGTAAAACCACCCATAAACCTTTGAAAGCAGATCCTGGTTAGATTTGTCGAACTGATCACCCACGTTAGCCGAAACGCATGATTTGATGCCGCCGGCGCCTATGGCGATGAGTAC
>DASZWG010000292.1:0-3144 GCA_035546675.1 Mucilaginibacter sp.
GAGGCCGATGCAGGCCAGTGCGATCAAAATGAGCTTTTTCATGTGCTTGAGTTTAAGGCAGTTCTTATGGATTAAAGACGCACATGGAGACAGGATGTTACAGTAAAGCGATAGTTATTGGAGTTGGATTCCTTACGCATCCTGCTCGCTGCGGGATTCTTCCGATTCCACGGGGCCGAACAGTTGCTGCAGCTTTTTGATCTGCCGCTGGCGGTTAAAAAACTCGTCCATCAGGTAGGCGGGAATAAAACCGCTCAGCCAGAAGGCCGCAGCAAACAGCTCCGAAAAACCATTGAATACGAACAGGGCAGCAAGGACAAAAAACGCAAACCCGAACATGGAGTAATAGCTGGCCTGCTTGGTTTTAAGCCGGTAACCTTTTTCTTTGAAACCCTGCTTAAAAGGGAAGGTGAACAGCGGTATAAAGAGGAAATAAAACAGGTTCTTCTGGGCAAAGGCCAGATCGTGGGCGATGTTTTTTCGAATATAAGCGTTCAGCTTCTCGATCTGCTTTGATTTGTAGTTCTTGATCTCTTCTTCGGATATTTTACGCCCGGCCAGCTCTTCAAAAGCCACAGAAACAGCCAGCTCGGTATAGCCGAACTTATTATCGATGATCTCCATCAGCTTCTCAGTCGGAAGCGTGGAATATAAGGATTGCAACTCCTTTTTCGAGACCATAAAATGAGCAGAGCTGGTTTACATTCAGTGGATTATGTCAAATATACACTTAGCAGTCAGACAATTCCTAATAAATGTTAATAATTTGATAACTATTAGGAAATTTTTGTTACTACAGGTTGGAGGCATTCCCGGCATCCGCAGCAAATGTTAAATTTGCGCCGTGAGCGAAAAGCAAAGGTTTTTCATCGAACTGTCGTACGACGGTACGTGTTACCATGGCTGGCAGGTTCAGCCCAATGCAGTAACGGTGCAGGAGTTGCTGGATCACGCACTGTCGACCGTCCTGCGCGAACCTATTGAGACCACGGGATGCGGACGGACGGACACCGGCGTGCATGCCAGGCAGTTTTTTGCACATTTCAATGCTGGGGCATCAGGCATTGGTCATCAGGCATTGGTAAATAGTCTCAATGGCATACTGCCGCCCGATATTGCGGTAAAGCATATCGTCCCGGTACATGCGGATGCTCATGCGCGTTTTGATGCAACGCTGCGGTCATACGAATATCATATTCATTTCGGCAAGGATCCTTTCCGGGTGAACCGTTCGTGGGAACTGCGCGATAAACCGGATATTGCACTGATGAACGAGGCGGCGGCGATCATGATGAGTTATACCGATTTTAGTTGTTTCAGCAAATCGAACACCCAGACTTTCACCAATAATTGCAAAATATCAAAGGCGGAATGGGTGCTGAATGGTGAGGGCCTGGCGTTCCACATCTCAGCCGACCGTTTCCTGCGCAACATGGTGCGGGCCATCGTGGGTACGCTGATGATGGTTGGACGGAAAGAAATGGCGCCTGATGAGATAAGACCGATTATAGAAAGCAAAAACCGCAGCAATGCGGGCACTTCGGTACCGGCTTGCGGACTATACCTGACGGAGGTAAGGTATCCTTATTTGTGAGGCGAAAGGCAAAAAAGATTATAATTTGAAACGATGTCAGAGGTAACGGGAAAAGCGCTTGACTGGAGTTTGCTGGGCAGGGTAATGCACTACGTGAGACCTTACCGGCTTACGTTTGTTATCGCTGCCTTCCTCACGATCTTCCTCGCCGGGAATGCTATCATTCAACCTATCCTTATCCAGCTTACGCTGGATAAATACATCCTGAGCAACAATTACAACGGGCTATTGCTGATGGTGGGGCTGATGATCGCTCAACTGGCCGTACAAACCGTGGTACAGTATTACCAAACCTACATGACCAACTCCCTGGGCCAGTCGGTGATACGCGACCTGCGCAAGGACGTTTTTAATCATATTCTTAGCTTACGGCTCAAATATTTCGACCGTACGCCGATCGGTATCCTGATCACCCGTACGGTAACCGACCTGGAAACCATAGCGGATATTTTTTCAGAAGGTTTGATCTCGATCGTCGGCGACTTGCTGCTGGTGGTGGCCATCATCGTGCTGATGCTGGTGAAAGACTGGAGACTTGCGCTCATTACGCTGATACCGATGCCCTTGCTGCTGTTATCGACCTATATTTTTAAGGAAGCGATCAAATCGGCCTTCCAGGAAGTACGTACACAGGTGGCCCAGCTGAACGCTTTTCTTGCCGAGCACATTTCGGGCATGAGCATCATCCAGTACTTCTCGCGCGAGGACCAGGAGATGCGCAAATTTAAAGCGGTAAATATCAAATACCGCGACGCCAATATTCGCTCCAACTGGTATTATTCGATATTTTTCCCGGTGGTCGAGATACTGTTCGCCTGCTGCATCGGGCTGCTGGTTTGGTACGGCTGCAAGCGCATACTGACCGACGAGCAGATGACCTTCCTGTCGGGCAACCGCAACCCGGTAACCCCCGGCGTTATACTCGAATACATCGTGCTGCTCAACCTGCTGTTCAGGCCCATCCGCCAGCTGGCCGATAAGTTCAACACGCTGCAAATGGGCATGGTCGGCGCCGACCGTATTTTTAAAGTGCTGGATACCAGGGAAGTTGCATCCAACGAGGGTACGCTAACGCCTGCACGCCTGCGCGGCGAGATCAGCTTCGAAAAAGTATGGTTTGCCTATAACGATGAGAACTGGGTGCTGAAAAATATCAACTTCCACGTCAAACCGGGGCAGACACTGGCGCTGGTAGGCGCCACGGGGGCGGGCAAATCGTCGACCATTAACATCCTGAACCGTTTTTACGAGATCGGTAAAGGCAGGGTAAAGGTGGATAATACCGATATCAGGGAATACGAGGTAGGTTATCTTCGCTCGCACATCGCGACCGTGATACAGGATGTCTTCCTGTTTACCGATACAATTTCCAACAACATCAGCCTGAACGACCCGTCCATCAGCCGCGAAAAGATCGTTGCTGCCGCAAAGGAAGTCGGCGCACATGAGTTTATCGAACGCCTTCCGGGCGGGTACGATTACAACGTGATGGAGCGCGGTTCGACGCTTTCGGCGGGACAGGCGCAACTGATCTCGTTCATCCGGGCGCT
>DASZWG010000293.1:0-4423 GCA_035546675.1 Mucilaginibacter sp.
TCGCTCGGTCATATTTTATCGGAGAAAACCATGCCCAACGGTCTGCATATCTCGAAGATCAGTGTGCCCCTGGGCATTGTGGGCGTGATCTATGAGGCCCGGCCCAATGTAACTTTCGATGTTTTCGCCCTATGCTTTAAAACCGGCAATGTAAGTGTGTTAAAAGGCGGCAGTGATGCGGAATATTCCAACAAAGCGATCATATCTCTCATCCAAGGCGTATTGCAGAAGCATGGTATTAATCCCAACGTTGTGACCCTTCTTCCGCCCGAACGCGAAGCCACCGAAGCGCTGTTCAATGCCATCGGGTACATCGATGTGCTCATTCCCCGCGGCAGTCAGCAACTGATCGACCGGGTAAGGCAGCAAAGCAAAGTTCCGGTGATCGAGACTGGCGCCGGAATAGTTCATACCTATTTCGATAAAACCGCCGACGCCGGAAAAGGTGCAGCGATCATCTGCAATGCCAAAACACGCAGGGTAAGCGTTTGTAATGCGCTCGACTGCCTGGTCATTCATTCCTCCCGGCTAACCGATCTGCCTGCACTGGCCAAGCCATTGGCCGAAAAAGAAGTTGAAATTTATGCCGATAAACGAGCCCATGCTGCCTTAACCGGCAACTATCCCGCTGCCCTGCTGCACCAAGCCCAACCCGAACACTTCGGAACTGAATTTCTGTCGCTTAAAATGGCCATCAAAACAGTTGACAGCTTTGCAGAAGCGCTGGACCACATCGCAAAATACAGTTCCAAACACAGCGAAGCCATCATAACTGAAGATGCCGCACATGCCGCTGACTTTTTGAACAAGGTCGACGCTGCGGCTGTGTACGTCAATGCATCCACAGCCTTTACAGACGGTGCGCAGTTCGGCTTGGGCGCCGAAATCGGCATCAGTACACAAAAACTACATGCTCGTGGTCCAATGGGTTTGCAGGAACTAACCAGCTACAAGTGGATTGTGAGAGGTGATGGACAAGTGCGCAACCCCTGACCTTCACACTTAATCCCCTGTAAGTACAATCCTAACTATTTTACTTTAAAACTGTTTACATTTGAACAGTAGACCACTATGAATATAGTTTCCGTTAATCCCGCAACCGGGGCGACGATAAAAACCTACCGGCCTCATACCCTGAAACAGGCCGGGCAAAAGATCAAACAGACGCATAAAGCCTGGCTGAACTGGAGAAATTCGTCGCACGGGGAGCGCAGCCGACATTTGTTACTAATGTCTGATGTATTACAAAACCGCCGCCAGGAATTTGCCGTACTGATGGCCCAGGAAATGGGCAAACCTGTAACACAGGGTATAGCTGAGATCGAAAAATGCGCTTCCGTGTGCCGGTATTATGCGGCAAATGCCGCTTCTTTTCTTGCCAACCAGGTTATTGAAACCGATGCATCCAAAAGCTATGTTAGCTTTCAGCCAATAGGCGTTGTTTTGGCGATCATGCCCTGGAATTTCCCGTTCTGGCAGGTATTCCGCTTCCTTGCGCCTGCACTGGCAGCGGGTAACTGCGGCGTACTGAAACATGCTTCAAATGTGCCAGGTTGTGCCCTGGCCATCGAAGAAGTGGTGAGACAGGCAGAGTTCCCGGATAATGTATTCCAAACCTTGCTGGTTGGCAGCCCGATGGTCGAAAAGATCATAGGAGATTCGCTGATACAAGCCGTTACCATCACTGGAAGTACCGAAGCAGGTAAACAAGTTGCTCAAAAAGCAGGTTCGCTGATCAAAAAAACGGTACTGGAGCTCGGCGGTAGCGATGCTTATGTGATACTGGAAAACGCCGACCTGGAAAAAGCTGCTGAAATATGTGCCGCCAGCCGCCTGATCAACAGCGGGCAAAGCTGCATTGCCGCGAAGCGGTTTATCGTGGTAAAATCGGTACACAAGGCATTTATCAAGCTGTTTACTGTAAAGATGAAGGCAAAAAAAATGGGCGACCCGCTTGATGTTTCTACTGAAATAGGTCCGCAGGCTCGGATCGACCTTCGTAATGCTTTGCACGACCAGGTAAGGCGTTCTGTGAAAAAGGGCGCCAAATGCGTTCTTGGCGGCGAAATTCCCAAAGGGAAGCACGCATTTTACCCAGCCACCGTGCTGACTAACGTAAAACCCGGCATGCCCGCTTATGAGGAAGAACTGTTTGGCCCGGTTGCTTCGGTCATTCTCGCTAAGGATGAAGCCGATGCCATCCGGATCGCCAATGATAGTCAGTTTGGTTTGGGTGCAGCAGTTTTCACCAGTGATATAGAGAAAGGGGAACGAATCGCTGCCACGCAGTTACAAGCCGGTTCGTGCTTCGTAAATGCCTTTGTAAAGTCCGATCCGCGCCTGCCTTTTGGCGGTATCAAAGAATCGGGTTACGGGCGTGAGCTGGGCCTCTTCGGCATACACGAATTTGTTAATATCAAGACGGTTTTTGTAGGTTAGAGATATAAAAGTAGTGACCGAAGATCGGTTATATCGTGCCAAAATTACTTAATTAATAGTTAAATTAACTTAATTATCAGCTATTTGTATAGACAATACAAAGTTATACTTTAAGCAAAAACCCTACACTAACATAACAGGCAAAACCACCACAACCAACGACATATTTACCCTCCCCTGACCCTGCACAAATTTTCAAAACCGTATCTTTGCAAACTTTATGAGTAAGCATGGCAGGATATTGGTTGCAATGAGCGGCGGGGTGGATAGCTCTGTAGCCGCTGTGATGCTGCACGACCAGGGGTACGAAGTGATCGGCCTGACGATGAAAACCTGGGACTATGCTTCATCCGGCAGCAGCTCAAAAGAAACTGGCTGCTGTAGTTTGGACAGCATCAACGATGCAAGAGCATTGGCGGTTGCTTACGGCTTTCCTCATTACATATTGGATATCCGCAGCGAATTCGGAGATTTTGTGATCGACAACTTCGTGGAGGAATATATGGCGGGCCGCACCCCTAACCCCTGTGTGCTGTGCAATACGCATATTAAATGGGAAGCTTTACTGAAACGCGCCGATAAACTGGATTGTGAGTTCATCGCTACCGGGCATTATGCCAATATCAGGCTGCACGAGAACGGCCGTTATGTGGTTTCGAAAGGGCTTGATGAGAACAAGGACCAATCGTATGTGCTTTGGGGAGTATCGCAAAAGAACCTGGCGCGTACCCGGTTCCCGCTGGGTAGCTTTACTAAAAGTCAGATCAGGCAAATGGCGGTCGAAATGGGCCAGACCGAACTGGCTAATAAAAGCGAAAGCTACGAGATATGCTTTGTGCCCGATAATGATTACAGGTCTTTTTTGCGGCATAAGGTCGATGATCTGGATGAACGCGTGGCAGGGGGTAATTTTGTGCTTACAGACGGAACAGTAGTCGGAAAGCATCAGGGATATCCATTTTATACCATCGGACAGCGCAAAGGGCTCGGGATAGCGCTTGGGCAGCCCATGTTCGTAACCCGCATTGAGCCTGAAACCAATACGGTGGTACTGGGCACGCACGAAGAACTACAACGCAAGACTGCCTGGGTAAGGGATCTGAACCTGGTTAAATATGAAACTATCAGTGAATCTATTGAAGCCGTAACCAAAATACGCTACAAGGATGCGGGCGCTCAAAGCAGCATTATACAAATGGGCGATCACATGAAGGTAGATTTCCACCATGCCGTTTCGGGCGTAGCGCCCGGGCAATCGGCCGTATTTTATGAAGGCAGCGATCTGCTCGGCGGTGGTTTTTTGATGTGATTTTTCGGGTGTAAAGTTGGAATGTTGTAAGGTTGAAAGGTTATTTTTTACCAGCGATCCAACAATATAACAAAACAACAATTTAAGATAACTGACCTCGGGAATTCAACATTCCAACTTTTCAACATTGCAACATTCCAACATTTTATGTTTTATTTGCAAAAAATAATGCATTTGAATGGCTAAAAATTTACTGATCGTTGAGTCGCCGGCTAAGGCCAAAACCATTGAAGGATACCTGGGAAAGGACTTTACCGTAAAGTCGAGCTACGGGCATATCCGCGACCTGGTCAAGTCGGAAGACGCAATTGACATTAAAAACAATTTTGAACAAAAATACGAGGTGCCTGCCGATAAAAAGCAGGTGGTAAGCGAGTTAAAGAAACTGGCAAAAGAGGCTGACATTGTGTGGCTGGCATCGGATGAGGACCGCGAGGGTGAAGCGATCTCGTGGCATTTGTTCGATACGCTTGGACTGAAAGATGCTAATACCCGGCGTATCGTATTTCACGAGATTACCAAACCGGCTATACAGCATGCGAGAGAAAACCCGCGCAAAATCGATTATAACCTCGTTAATGCGCAACAGGCCCGCCGCGTGCTGGACAGGCTGGTGGGATTCGAGCTCTCCCCTGTTTTGTGGAAAAAAGTAAAACCTTCGCTTTCGGCGGGGCG
>DASZWG010000294.1:0-2301 GCA_035546675.1 Mucilaginibacter sp.
GTCAACCTTATCCGTAGCGATCTCCAGTACCGTATCGTCAGCATCGATATGGTCGCCCACGGCTTTATTCCATTTGATAATGGTGGCCTCGGCAACACTCTCACCCATTTTCGGCAGCAACAATTGGTATTTGGCCATAATTCAGATATTATCGGGCAAAATTAGTTATTTAGTTCGATTCCTTCAGCAAAATATTCAGCATGTTCAGGGCGGCTATTGCCGTTCTTTCAATATTCTGTATACGCTTATTGCCAAATAAAAACTTTTTGGCAACTGTTTTTTCCTTATTAGCAACGGCTATCCAAACCGTGCCCACGGGTTTTTCGGGAGTTCCGCCGTCCGGTCCGGCAATACCGGTTACCGCAACGGCATAATCCGACTGAAAGTTCAGCAAAGCTCCCTGCACCATTTCGGTCACTGTTTCTTCACTTACCGCTCCGTGTTGCCACAGTGTCTCGTTCTTTACGCCTAATACGCTTTCCTTCAGCTCGTACGAGTATGAGACTGCTCCGCCGAAAAATACTTTCGACGAACCGGGGTGCTGTGTGATGAGGTGCGAAATATAGCCCCCTGTACAGCTCTCCGCGGTCGACAATGTAAGATCGCGTTCTGCCATAAAGTCCAGAATGGCTTTTTCGAGCGGTACATCCTCCTGCGTTACGACAGCCTTGCCGACACGTTTTACGATCTGATCAGCAAACTCATCTACCTTTTGCCTGAGGAACTCCTCATTTTCGCCGTAAGCACTTAAACGGAGACGAACCTGTCCGAGTTTTGGTAAATAAGCCAGTTTGATATAAGGCGGCAGTGAATTTTCGATATCGGCTATTTTTTCGGCCAGGTACGATTCGCCTTCGCCTACCGTCAGGATGGTGTGATGAACGATTGCCGGGAGCTTAAAGCTTTGCCTGAGTTTGGGGATCACCGAATCCTGCATCATGTACATCATCTCGTGCGGAACGCCCGGCATAGATACGTAAATGGTCTCGTCATAATCGAACCACATGCCCGGTGCGGTGCCATTTTTGTTCAGCAGCACCTCACAGTTTTCCGGTACCAGCGCCTGCCTGCGGTTCACGTCGAGCAATTCGGCAAACTGTCCCCTTAAACGCCTGAAGATAGCTTCAACATTCGCCAGTGCCGCTTTATTCTCGATCAGCTTCACACCAAAATATTCAGCCAGCGTTACTTTGGTTATGTCGTCTTTGGTCGGTCCCAGGCCGCCGGTTATCAATATCAGTCCGGCTCTTTCATGCGCCTCTTTCAATGCCGACAGGATGTGATGACGATCATCGGATACGGATGTGATCTGTTTTACGCGGATGCCTATGGCATTGAGTTGCTGCGCCATCCACGCCGAATTGGTATCTACGATCTGGCCGATCAGTATTTCGTCGCCAATGGTGATAATTTCTGCCTGCATTTACTGGTAAGGGTTGTAGTATTGATTGTTGGTGTAGTCGCTTCGTTTCGTCAGTTTCAAGTCCTGCAATATATCTGCATTTACGCGCAAAGTAACGTTATAAGATTTATAATATCCAAACGGCAGCCATTGTATCGACAGATTCCAGCAATGCAGGTCGCGGTATATCCCAAATGAGGTCGCACTGCTGAGCTGCCCCTTCCGGATGTCGTAGTTGGTGGTATACTGCACCTTCCATTTTGGCGTGATGCTGACATCGCCGCTGAGCATGATCGTATTGCTGATGTAAGTTGAGATGTAACTATTACTATAAGTGAAACTGTAATTTACAGAAACGTTCCACGGTACGTTGAAATCGACATAGGCGCTGGGGTCGCTGTTGAGCAGGGCCAGTTTAGCCGATTGTTCGGGCGTCATAGTAGCAAGTGTTGACCCTGGCGGCGGAGCTTGCGCCTGGGGGTGAAAAACGGCCGGGTTCAGGCTGGCGCTGGCCGAAAGGTTGAACGAGGTCAGCGTCGGGAATTTTCCATCCTGGAAGGTATACCGGTTTACCGGTATCTTATAATGGATAATTTGCCCGTAACCGATGGAATCCCTTATCCGCGTTACGTAAGGATCAAAACTGCCGCCGAAGGTGATGTTTACCTTCTGTTTAAACAGCGATGTGTGACCTGAAAACGCTATTGCCGAGAGTTTGAACGAGTCTGCCGCAAAGTTGTAAAAGGTCGATATGTTGAACCCTTCGAGTATTTTTATTTTGTTACCTGTACTTGCCGTATCGGTAGCTTTGGGCCTCATTTTAGCTTCGATGTTGTTGTCAATGGATAATCCCAGGCCGGCACTTTTTCCCTGCGGCGGGCCTCCGTACACCGCGTTCT
>DASZWG010000295.1:0-4275 GCA_035546675.1 Mucilaginibacter sp.
GGTATTCGATCTCGGCTTTGGAATGAACCGGCGGCTGGGTATTGGGCATCAGCGCTACGCCGGTAAAACCGCCTGCAGCGGCGGCCTTGGTACCAGTCTCCAGGTCCTCTTTGGTTTCGAGACCCAGTTCGCCGACGTTACAGTTGAGGTCAAAAAAACCCGGTGAAAGCTTTTTCCCCCGGGCATCAAAAGTTTCAATATCCGATTCGATCTTTTTGGCTATCCTGGTTATCTGCCCCTTTTCGATCAGTACATCAACTGTTTGCTGGTAAAAGGGCGAACCCGGGTAGGAAATTGTCGCGGATTTGATAAGCAAATTCATCTGTGCTGCTTTGGGATGGATGGTGTATCGATCTAACCCTGCTCCGTAACAACCTGTTTATCAGTCTTATAATATCTGACCAGCAATATCTCGGCCGCCAGGAAGATCAATGCCAAAATTATACAAAGTTTCCATAATTGCAGGCCAAAATTTATTCCTGATACTTCACCCTTCAGCGAAGCCTGTCCCGGCTGCAAAATACTGCCCGCCTGCGGGAAGTCCTGCTTCAGCTCGTCACGGGTCAGGTAGCTCATATCCGACTCTTTCCGGCTATTGTTAAACGCCAGCATAGCAATGGTGCTGTCCTGCTTTTTCAGCTCGTAATTTCCGGTTCCCTGCAACTGGTCGGAGATGTACAGCGTAGTATTCCCGCCCTCCCGGCGCACATCAGGAATAACCGTATGGTCGCCTTTGATCAGTTTGAGTATTTGCTTGTCATTCACCTGCACCGGGGGTATATCGATGCTTTCGTCGCGGCCGAGCGTATAAAATAAGGGCTGCTCGTGCCCGCTTAGCAAGGCGATCCGAAACATAACCGGCACAAACAATGCATGACGCTGCAGATTGCTGAAATCGTCATCAAGCGGCACCGCCGAAACATACACTCTTCCCCGGCCGCTGCCGTACGCCGACCAGAAAGGCTCCCTGCCGGGTAATTGCATCAGGTCTTCGCCCCTGGCATTTGCGCCCAAACGGTAGTATTTTTTTACCGAGGGCAGATCGGGGTTTTGCGGGAACGATTCAAAAATATCTTTAAACACCGGGTTTTGCAGGTTGAGCGAGGCAACGCGCGTATTTGCCGTGACCAACTGTTCGGGCCAGGCAGCGCTCATAGGCTCCAAAAACGAGCGGTAATTGGACATGTCGGCATCCGCGGGCGGGAATACGGCCAGCGTTCCCCCATTGGCTACATAGACTTTTAACTGCTGGGCGAGCCCTGTGGATAAAGTTTTTACCCCGCTGATCACAATAAGCGGGTAAGTGCCCAGCGCCGCATAGTCGATGTTACCGTCAGACACACTTTTTGCGGCAAAAAAAGGATCGGTCGCAAAAACCGCCTTCAGGAAAGGATCGGGCTTGCCGCCATCAACCAGCAATACCGGCAGTTGCTGCTGCACATTGAAGGTAAAATAAAACTGGTTATCGAAGGTGACGGGATTATCCTCCAGTTGTATCTCGCCCCGCTGCCAGCCGCTCCGCAACCCTGAAAATGAAAGCGTATCCTCCTGCACTGAACGCGGATCGACCGTGTAGCTGCCCAGTGCCTTTTGCACGCCGTTAATCAGCAACTTCATCGGTATCTTTTCGGCCTTTTGGCCTGCATAATTGTGCAGCCTTACCACCAGCTTTTCGCTTTGATCGGGCCGGTGAACCGCCGCCAGCATCCAAACCGAATCCACAGCGACATTAGGCAATTCGCTTGCTTTAAGCTGCACAAGGCTATAATGAATACCGCTGTCGGCCTTTAAAGTCTTATTTCCCGCCATGTTTTTTTGGAAGTCGGATATGATATAGACCGAACGCATGGCGCCGCGCTGCTCTTCAAGCAAACCTTCCTGCCGGTTGATGATCTGCTGCAGGCTTCGGCTTTGCGGACTGATCTTTACCGCGTCAACCGCATCATCAAACTCATCACGGCTAAGCAAACGCTGCTGCCTGCCTTCAAAATCCTGCGTCAGCAACTGGAAACGATCATTGATGCCATAAGCGGATGCGATCTCTTTGGCCCTGCTTTTGGCCTCGTCGAGCAGCGTTCCCTCCCTGGCGGGTGTTTGCATCGAATATGAATTATCCACAAAGATACTGATCGCCTGCTGCCTGCCCGAACCCGTCATATTTTTAGCCGGGATATACGGCCGGGCAAAAGCCAGTATCAGGAACAATACCGCCAGCAGCCGCGACGCCAGTATCAGGCGCTCCTTCAGGTTGCGGCGCGATGCCTGCTGCTCCTGTATCTCGCGCAGGAATTGTACGTTGCTGAAATATACCTTCTGGTACCTGCGAAAATTGAACAGGTGGATCACAACAGGTATGGCCAGCGCCGCCAGTGCAAAAAGAAATGCGGGATATAGAAAATGCATGATTGTCAGAACCAGGATTGAGCGAATGTATCGATTTTTTTAATTCCGTTAGTTCCGGCTTCGCATCAATTCCGGTTCAGACAAACAAACGATGCGGGTTATTCATTTATTTTGTCAGGAAAATTGCATGGTCACATCGACTACAATTGACCTCTAACCGCGATGCCGCCGGTGCTTCTTCTTACTCCTCTTTTCGGTAGTGTGCTTTTTCGACGAGGATGATTTTTTAGCTGTTGAAGTATTGGTCGACGGTTTCTGAACAACAGGCGTGGCCTTATTATCTGCCGAATCTTTGCTCAATTGTTTTACGGTAAAGCTGTTGTTGCGCAAGCCGTACTCCAGCACGCGCTTGGCGCCCGTGGGTTTGGCATCCTTGCCGGTGCCGTCGTAGATCGGGAATTCGCGCATGAACTTGCCTTCGCTGATATAAAAATTATCGTCGCCCCGGTAACCTTTACTTTGCGATTTGGTCAGCTTCGGGAAATTGAGCTTTTGCGCCCTGTCATTGGTAAATTCAAAGGCATAGATCGTGGCATAATTGGTGCTGTCGGCACCGCGGGCCTGTATCAGTAACTCAGGATTGCCGTCGAGGTCCATATCCGAGTTATAAACATCGACAATGGTGCCGTCGAGATCGCCGGTAGTGGTGATGTATTTTTTGGCGGCCGAATCGGAATGCAGGATCAGGAACGAGCCGACCAAAGCCGATCCCCTGCCCCAGCTCAATACGTCATAATCCTGGCCGGGGGCAACTTCAACCAGCTTAT
This sequence comes from Mucilaginibacter sp., assembly GCA_035546675.1. Classification (GTDB taxonomy): domain Bacteria; phylum Bacteroidota; class Bacteroidia; order Sphingobacteriales; family Sphingobacteriaceae; genus Mucilaginibacter. The sequence goes on from DASZWG010000295.1 coordinate 3,171, forward strand.
GAAAGCGGAAAGGCGCAACATAGTCGGGCTTTTTTACAGGCGCAGGGGGCGGCGAAGCTTTTTGCTCGTCATGGTTACACGCTGCCAGTACCGCCAGGCAACTCAATAGTAAAAGAGAATATCGTCCTGCCCTCATTTTTATTTATTGAATTGTTGAGTTATTGAATTAGTTATACATCGAATCCGCCGATAATTCGCCTTTGGGTTTACCCGGAATAGTGAGATATACCCGCAAAGCGCTGATCTGGCCCACATCGAAATACTTCAGCGTAAATTTATGATACCCCTTTTGCAAAGCGACCGATCCACCCTGTTCCAGCAGCGGGTGCTTGCCGTCGTTATCTACCACCGGCTGATCATCGATGGAAAGTACAGACCCGTCGTCCGATTTGGTTGAGAAGGTATACAATCCGTCCTCATCAATACGTATGTAGCCGGTATATATTACCCCAAAGGCCGGGTTATTTTTTTTGAGCAGCGAAGTATTGAAACTTTTTACTACGCCACTGTCAACCGGTGAAGCATCTTTAAACTGGCCCGTATTATCAAATGTACCCTGGAATAACTCATACTTCAGGCCCGTCGTATTACCGCCATAAGCTACAGGAGCCAGGGGTGTGCGGTTATACATGATCTCGTGGGTCACGTGGCTTAGTTTGCCCGAAGGCGTGATCACCCGGGTCTCCAATTCGCGGTATTGATCTTGCGGCACATCGTAGGTCATGGGCTGCTGGTATTCCAGCGTAGTCTCGCCCGGTTTATACCCGTCGATAGTATAATACACCTTTGCCCCGGTAACCGAAGGTTTTAGCTGCACATGCAGTTCAGAGCCGAAAACAATGGTATCCTGTGCGCCGATGGCATCCGGCACGCGGTAATCGTAACCATTCCTGTCGAGGTAGGCTAACTGCGAGGGCAAACGCACTTCAGAAAAATCCTTAAAGTTCTTATTAGCCAATTGCGACCATGCCACTTCAGACAGGGCCAGCACCCGCGGGTAGTACATGTAATCGGCTTTGGCCTCGGTAGGGATGTATTCTGTCCACAAATTAGCCTGCACGCCTATGATATATTTCTGCTGATCTGGTGTTAGCGACGGTGGTGT
>DASZWG010000296.1:0-4618 GCA_035546675.1 Mucilaginibacter sp.
CGGGTTACTGGGGACCATCCGTAGGTTTTTACGGCGATATTAATTATGGAGGCGGCTATTTCGGCATAGGTTTCTGCGGCGGCCGTTGGGTTGGACACCATTTCGACTACAATACAGCTGTTGTTAACGTGAACCGAACGGTTATTCATAATACTTATATCGACCGCCAGGTGATCGTTAGAAATACGGTTGTTCACAACCATGTCAGTTACAACGGCGGTCGCGGCGGTATTACAGCACGGCCGCGTCCTGAACAGGTAAGAGCTATGAACGAGCGTCATATTGCCGCTACCCGCGCCCAGGAAGAACACCGTAATGCAGCTATTAAAGACCGCAATATGTTTGCCAGGGCTAATCACGGCCGACCGGCCATTACGGCCATGCGCCGCGTAAACCCGCAGCGTTTCAGCCAGAACGAAAAGGCACACCCCGGTCGCCCGGCCGCCAGGAACACTGCTCAGCAGCATGCCCGGAACGAGCAGGCCGTGAGGCAGCATAACCAAATGCAACGGAGTGCCGCTACACAGCAAAGAGCCCAGGTGCAACGCCAGCAGCAGGAAAGGCAGCGTACACAGGCCGCACATAACGAGGCGGTCGCCCGCCAGAGATCGCAGGCTCAGCACGGGCAGCAACGCGCGGAACAGCAAAGGATGCAGGCGCAGCACCGGCAGCAAGCGCAACAGCAACGTGCCGAACAACAACGTGCAAATGAGCAAAGGATGCAGGCGCAACGTCAGCAGCAGGCTCAGCAGCAACGTGCCGAACAGCAGCGAAACCTGCGCGCTCAAAGGGTAGAACAACAGCAGCACCAGCGTACGCAGCAACATCAGCGCCCGCCGCAACAGCATAACCAACCCCGCCAGCACGAGCCTCAAAGGCACAGATAAATAAAAAAGAAAAGCCCCCGGAAATTCCGGGGGCTTCCTGTTATAAGGCTTTTTAATATTAATTCATTCTATACGGTGCGATCAGGTAAAACTCGGGGATCTGAACGTTGAAAACTGCGTTATCCATAAGGCGGGCCATCTGGTATTTCCCCTTCATGCTGCCCATATCGGTTTTCAGGTTACAGCCCGATACATATTCGTGGGTGCTGCCCGGCTCGATGATCGGCTGCTGGCCAACTACCCCTTCACCTTCTACTTCCCTTTTGGCGCCGTTCGAATCGAATATTTCCCAATGCCTGCGCAGTAACTGGACCGCATTGTGGCCCATATTCTCGATGCTGATCTTATAGGCAAACATGTAATGATCATTGGCCGGATTTGAATACTCCGGCTGATATATAGTTTCGACAGAAACCTTCACGCCATCGGTAATAGTAGTTATCATAATTGATTTGTGTGAATGCTTAATGTGAATATGTATTCAAATATTAAGCCATTTCTGTGTTATAGCACTCATTTATTTCAAATAAAATCCCATTGATCTCTTCGAGGCTTGCCGCAGTGACCAGCCGCATGCGGTAATCCTTAAAATGATCGAGCCCTTTGAAATAATTTGAATAATGCCTTCGCATTTCAAAAATGCCCGTTTTGAGGCCCTTCCACGCGATCGACTTCTCCAAATGAGTTTTGCAAACATCTGTCCGCTCGGTTATTGTGGGCTTATCAGGAATTTCTCCTGTCCTGAAAAAATGTTTGATCTCGCGAAATATCCAGGGATACCCGATAGCAGCCCGCCCGATCATCATACCGTCAACTCCGTATTCGAGCCGCCACTGCGCAGCCTTATGTGGCGAATCGATGTCGCCATTACCAAAAATGGGGATTTTTATCCTCGGATTTTTTTTGATCTCCCTGATCAGCGACCAGTCGGCAAGGCCCTTATACATCTGCGAGCGGGTGCGCCCGTGTATGGTCAGCGCCTGTATACCCACATCCTGCAGGCGCTCGGCAACTTCGTAAACATTTTTGGTGTTATCGTCCCAGCCCAGGCGGGTTTTTACAGTTACCGGCAGGTGCGTGGCGTCCACAACGGCTTTGGTCATGGCCACCATTTTATCAATATCCTGCAGCAGGCTGGCGCCTGCCCCGCGGCAGGCCACATTCTTTACCGGGCAGCCGTAATTGATATCGACCAAATCAGGGTTCACCTGCGATGCGATCTCGGTCGCCTCGCGCATGTGCTCAATATCGCTGCCGAATATCTGTATGCCGATGGGGCGCTCGTATTCGAAAATGTCAAGCTTCTGCCTGCTTTTAGCGGCATCGCGTATCAATCCTTCGGATGAGATGAACTCCGTATACATCATATCCGCCCCGTTCAGTTTGCACACATAACGGAAGGGCGGATCACTCACATCCTCCATCGGGGCAAGCAGCAGCGGAAATTCGCCCAGGTCAATATTTCCGATTTGCACAGACATGGCTTATCTTTACCGGCTGCAAATTTACGAATTATACCTCATATTATGACAGATAGCCCGCACGCTCCTGTTCCGCGCACGCCGGTACACCCCGGATTACAGTTCATGATATTGATCGGGTTACTGATCCTCTCGCTTTTTATCGGCAGCTTCGTCGGAGCTTTAATTATTGTTGCCAAATACGGGCTGAACACTTTTACCGCCATCATGCAATCCGATCTTTCGGCGCCGCATGTTATTACATCTTTGTGGATACTACAGTTTACAGGTACTACTTTGCCTATACTGATCACACCGATCATCTTTTCCTATCTCGTCGTTCGCGACCCGGACGATTATATGAAAACCAACTATCATTTCCCCTGGGTGCTGATCCTTATCGTGTTCCTCACCATGGAGATCGCCCTGCCGCTGATCGAACTCCTTTCAAACCTGAACGCACAAATGGTGTTGCCAAAATTCCTGAACGGCGTAGAAAAATGGATGCGCGACAGTGAGGATTCGGCCCAAAAGCTGACGAACAGCATGATGCAGATGAACAGCTTCGGGGATATGATCTACAACCTGCTTTTTATCGGGTTGCTTACCGCCATTGTTGAGGAAGTGATGTTCAGGGGCTGTTTGCAAACGGTATTTGTCCGCTGGACCAAAAATAAACACGCAGCCATCTGGATCACGGCCATCCTGTTCAGCGCTTTTCACATGGAATTTTTCGGCTTCCTCCCCCGCATGTTCCTCGGCGTGCTTTTCGGCTACTTCGTGGCCTGGAGCGGCAGTATCTGGCCGGCGGTTTGGGGTCATTTTGTCAATAATGGAACCGCCGTAGTGATGACCTACCTGTACCAGATCAAAGCCATTCACCTGAACCCCGACGAACAGCAGACTTTTAATAATGCCGGCTATGTAATAAGCATAGTAATTACCTTGCTTTTATTGTTAATTTATCGTTATCTTTCAGCAAAATGGCAAGCTGAGCATCATTATGGAGAAGAACTGGATTAAAATCTTTTCGTCGACCAATTACTACCAGGCCGAGATCGTGAAACAGATGCTCATCGAGAACCAGATCGATACCGTGCTGCTAAATAAACAGGATTCGTCGCACCGCACTTTCGGCGATATCGAGGTATACATCCACCAGCGGGATTTCAGCAACGCCATTGAAGCGATGATCCTGAACCAGATCAATTTATGAGAACACGCGCCATTACAGGCTTTTTCTTTGTTATCGTTATGCTTGCCTCGGTGCTGCTGGGCAATTATGTGTTTGATGTTTTTTACCTGCTGTTGTCCATGCTTTGCCTCTGGGAGTTTTACGGCCTGCTGAAAAAGAGCGGCGCCGGACCCGACCAGGCAACGGGTATGCTGAACGGGGGGCTTCTTTATGTGGTAACCGCATTAATAAGCATGAATTACAGCGACCTGCCCCTTTTTGCTTTCCTTTTATTGCTGGCGCCGCTTTTGTCGGTCATTTTCATACAGGAGCTTTATAAAAAATCAGAGCGGCCCTTCGCCAATATCGCCTATACCCTGCTGGGCATCATATTTACCGTATTGCCCTTCGTGTTTTTCCATGCTATGGGCTATGTAAAGCCATACGTTAATATATTTCACGGCTACAATTTTCATTTCCCGCTGGCATTCCTCATTATGCTTTGGGCCAACGATACCGGTGCTTACCTGGTAGGCATGCAACTGGGCCGCACCAAATTGTTCGAGCGGCATTCGCCTAAAAAAACCTGGGAAGGTTTTATCGGCGGTGTGCTCATCAGCGCAGGCGCTGCCTATGTGATCAGCCTGTACTACGCCGACCTGCAATGGACGGAATGGGTGATCATGTCGCTGCTGATCAGTTGCTTCGGTACGCTGGGCGACCTCGTCGAGTCCATGTTCAAACGCAGTATTGATGTCAAGGATTCGGGCGGGATTTTACCCGGGCACGGAGGGTTGCTCGACCGCTTCGACGGGCTGCTGATGGCTGCCCCCATCGTTTATACCTATCTCTACTTCGTGGTAAATTCGTAGTTTTGCGTCAAATCTCGCATAATGACCATTCATAAAGAAGGATATACGTCTATTGCCCTTTGTGTGCTGCTGATCTTCGTATCCAATGCTGTGATCCAGTTTTACTGGCCGGGTGCGCACACACTGAAATGGATCGTCTATATTTTATCGGCCGCATTGTTCATCATCATCCTGCAGTTTTTCAGGAGCCCGTCGTTCCGCATCCACACCGACGATAAGCATGTG
>DASZWG010000297.1:0-4838 GCA_035546675.1 Mucilaginibacter sp.
TAACATGAATTCCACGAACTAAGGCCAATAAGACAAATTGAATTCGTGAAATTCGTATTCAATTCGTGAAATTAGTGCTTATCACATAGCTTCCGATTCCACAGATACCACCTCGGGTACCATGCGTTTCAGCAGGTTTTCGATACCGGCTTTAAGGGTTACGGTTGATGAAGGACAGCCGCTGCACGAGCCTCGCAACTCTACGGTTACCACGCCATCCTCGAAGGATTTATAATGAATAGCGCCGCCGTCCTGTTCAACAGCCGGGCGCACATAATCCTCCAGTATCTGCTGAATTTTGACCTCGGCTTCCGTGCCTTCAAAAGTAACGGGTGTGTGCTCTTCAAGCTTAACCTTCAGTTCCGACTCGACTGCTCCTTTTACAAATTCCTTCAGTATTGCTTCGATATCGTCCCATTCGGTACCCTCGGTTTTGGTGACCGTTACAAAGTTGCTGGCGAAGAATACACCATTCACAAACGAGAATTTATAGAGTTCTTTGGCAAAAGGTGAATTTTCGGCGCTGGCTTTGCTAGGATAATCGGCACTCCCGTTGATCAGCAGCTTGTTCACAATAAACTTCATGGTTGCCGGGTTGGGCGTCGATTCGGTATATACGTTGATATTCATTTGGACACTATCTTAATTTAGGACAAATTTAAACAGGTTTTTGATTTAATACTATTAAACAGGTAGTTTTTACTGCGGAATGACCAAGCAAAAAGGCTATGTCACGCAATTTCTGGCAACCCCTTTTTTAGATAATTTTCTTTGACTACTTCTGTTTGCCAGATTTCAATCGTTTCTTGTTCTCTTTGATCCGCCTTCCAAGTTGTCACCGAATGAACAGTAAACTCCTTTGAATTATTCATTCCTATTGGAGTTTTGCGCCGTAGGTGCAAAACCCTGAAGTCTGGCTGGTTAAATTAAATTCCCGTATAAGTTGACGGGCTTATCCTCCTGATCTCTTCCTTCACCAATTCACTCACAGCCAGTGTTTCCACAAATGCAGCGATGGTATCGGCGTTGATCTCCTCGTTGGTGCGGGTCAGTTCTTTTAATGCTTCGTAGGGGTTAGGGTAGCCTTCGCGGCGCAGTATGGTTTGTATAGCCTCGGCTACTACGGCCCAGTTGGCTTCGAGGTGTGCGTTTATAACGGGTTGGTTCAGCAGCAATTTGTCAAGACCTTTTACGGTCGACCGGATCGCAATCAGCGTATGCGCCACAGGCACACCGATGTTTCGCAGTACGGTGGAGTCGGTCAGGTCGCGCTGCAGGCGCGATACCGGCAATTTGGCTGCCAGGTGTTCGAATAAAGCATTGGCAATACCCAGGTTACCTTCTGAATTTTCGAAATCTATGGGATTAACTTTATGCGGCATAGCCGATGATCCCACTTCACCGGCTTTGATCTTTTGCCGGAAGTAGTTCATAGAAATATAGGTCCACATATCCCGGTCAAGGTCGATGAGGATGGTGTTGATCCGTTTAAGCGCATCGCAATGCGCGGCAAAATTATCGTAATGCTCAATTTGGGTGGTGTATTGCGAACGGCTTAGACCCAAAATATCGTTTACAAAATGGTCGCCGAATTTTTTCCAGTCGATACCAGGGTAGGCAATATGGTGCGCATTGAAATTGCCCGTTGCACCGCCAAATTTGGCTGAATAGGGTATTTGTTTCAAAAGCGTCAATTGGTTTTCCAAACGCTCGACAAATACCTGTAATTCCTTTCCCAGCCGGGTAGGCGATGCAGGCTGCCCGTGGGTGTGCGCCAGCATAGGCACTTCCTGCCACTTCAAAGCATATCCTTTTAGTATACCAATCAGTTCGTCTAAGGCGGGAAGGTAAGTGTTCCCGATAGCGAACTTAAAGCTATAGGGAATGGATGTGTTGTTGATATCCTGCGATGTAAGCCCGAAATGGATAAACTCTTTATATTTTTCCAGTCCGAGCCTGTCAAATTCTTTTTTGATAAAATATTCAACCGCCTTAACGTCGTGGTTGGTGATCTTTTCGATCTCTTTGATACTTTCAGCTTCTTTTTCAGAAAAATTCCGGTAGATGTCCCGTAACTTTTCTGATACATTTTGGTCAAAGTCATGAAGCTGCGGCAGGGGGTATTCGCACAGTGCTATAAAATATTCGATCTCGACAAATACGCGGTATTTGATCAGCGCGAATTCTGAAAAATATCCTGCAAGTTTTGAAGTGGTGTTATGGTCACGGCCGTCGATAGGTGAGATAGCTGAAAGCGGCGTAAGCATCATGGTAATCTGTTTCCGCAAAGGTAAACAATTCACAGAGTATTTGGCAGAAGGTGAAACGGCAGTTCTTTGAAAGCGAAATGTCTCCCGAATGTAATTTCCCGTGGAAACTTTGAAATCAAAAAACGTTTCCTTAGTTTTGACCCGAAATGTCAAATAGTCAAATAGAGCGGATACTTGACGGCGCAGGCGAACTTTTTTTGCAGGCCGGGATCAAGAGTGTTACCATGGATGATATAGCCCGGTCGCTGGGCATGTCGAAAAAGACCATATACCAGTTTTTCAGGGACAAGAACGAACTGGTACTGGCCCTGATCAGAAAGCGGCTGAAAGATGACGAGGATGAAATGACAGAGATGTTGAGCCAATCGAAAAACGTCATCGAGGAAATGATCAACATGATGAAATGCTCGGAGGAAATATTTTCGAGGGCAAACCCGATCATCATCCACGATATGCAAAAATATCATCCTGATGCCTGGAAACAATTCCAGGAATTCAAATCGGGGGTGATCATTCGCACGCTCGAGGAACTTTTAACAAAGGGAATAGCGCAGGGTTACATCAGGCCCGAAATTGACGTAAAGGTGATTGCGCGCATGCGGGTGCTGCAGGTAGAGATGGGCTTTAACACTTCGGTATTCCCGATCACAGAGTTTAACCTGTGGAAAGTGCAGCAGCAGTTGATGGAGCATTTCAATTACGGCATTTGCACGCTTAAAGGCTACAAACTGCTGAATGAATATAAGAACATCCACGAAGAGGTGAATTAATTAACACTATTGACATAAGGCTGTCACAGCGTCTTAAAATATTTGTGTAAGAAAAAATGAAAACGACCAACAACATTATATATCGTATGAAACATTTCTTTTTAATACCCTTACTGCTGGTATGTATTTCCCTGAGTGGTTATGCACAGCAGCAAACGGCTGAAGTTCCTGCCAAGGTACATTCTTTCTCATTACAGGATTGTATCAATTATGCTTATGAACACCAAGACTCAGTCAAAAATGCCGCCCTGGATGTAAAGAGCGCTGAGTATAAGGTAAAAGAAACCACAGGTATCGGCCTGCCACAGGTCAATGGAGTGGCCAGCTTTACAGACTATCTTAAAACCCCTTCGGTTATTTTTCCAAGCTTCACAGATGGACTTTACCAAATACTGCATGATGAGGGAGTAAAGAATGGGAATGGAGATACTGTACAACTAAGGCATTCCGGGAGTCAGAAATTAAGTATTTATCAACCTTACAATGCCAACCTGGGCTTATCAGTCAGCCAGTTATTGTTTGATGGCAGTTATCTCGTTGGCTTAAAAGCATCGAAAACTTACCGGGAACTTTCACAAAAGTCATATACCAGGTCGAGAATAGATGCACGCGTTAATGTAACCAAGGCTTACTACCAGGTACTGGTCAGTGATGAGCAGATCAAATTACTTGACGCTGACCTTAAGCAGTTGAAACAACAAGTAGACCAAACCGCCGCCGAAAACAAGCAGGGATTTGCGGAAAAAATTGACGTCGACCGGATAACCGTTCAATATAACAACCTGAGTACAACGCGCGAAAATACCGTGCACCTGCTGATATTGAATTACGAAATGCTGAAATTCCAGATGGGGATGCCTGTGAATGAGGAATTGATGCTCACAGATAAACTGGAAGATATTCACCTGGACAACCTGGTCGATACCGGAGACACGACTTTTTATCATAACCGGATCGAATACAGCTTGGGTGAAACCAGTTTAAAGTTGAATGAATTGACCGTGCAAAACCAGAAGGCGAAATTTATGCCTCAGCTTATGTTAAACGGAAGCACAGCGCTCGGTTTTCAGAGCAGCACCTTTGGGTCATTACTCCATTATGAGTATCCGTCAACCTATATCGGCCTTAGCCTGAATGTTCCGATTTTCAGCGGCGGCCAGCGGATCAACCAGCTTCGCGAAGCAAAGATAGAAGTGGAAAAGTCGCGAAATGATCTGGAGAATGCAAAGAACGGCATCTTGCTCCAGGCTCACGCAGCTTACGTTACCTATGCCAATAGCCTAAAATCCCTGGATAACCAAAAGGAGAATCAAAAACTGGCTCAGGAAGTGTTGCGGGTTGCAAAGATCAAATACCAGCAGGGTGTGGGGTCAAGCATCGAAGTTACCCAGGCGCAGACCGACATGGAAACAGCAGATAATCAATACATACAAGCGTTATATAACTCCCTGATAAGCAAGGTTGACCTTGATAAGGCTTACGGACGAATTCAATAAAAACCAGCACAATGAAAACAAGACATATAAACGATATGAAAAAACTATTATACATACCTGCAATATTATTATTTGCGGCCTGCAGCAAACCTACGGGGAAAGAGGCAAAAAAGGCAGAACTGGCAGACCTGAAAAAACAACAGGCCACTATTAACGCAAAGATCAGCAAACTCCAAACCGAACTGGGGACACAGGACTCTGTAAAATCTGTAGATGTTTCGGAGATCGGTCTGCAGCGGGCGCCATTTACCAGCTATGTGGATATCCAGGGCCATATAGATGCCAGGGATAACGTGCTGGCC
>DASZWG010000298.1:0-6506 GCA_035546675.1 Mucilaginibacter sp.
GCCCAAACAGGCTCCCGACCCTGATATGCAGGCACTTTTCGCCGCGAGGGAGATACTGACGGTGAATCCCTGGACAATTTCCGATTTCCGCAAATTGATGATCGATGTGAACGGGGTAAAGAACGCCTGGATCAATTGCCTGCAATGCCCCTGCGATATTTTCCTGTATGCCAATTGCCAGCTAAGCAGCTTACAGTACAAAAAAACCGAACATACGGTCATCATCAAAGGCATGTACGATGTAAAGGTGGAGTTTGAGGACGATATGAAGGAGGGCGACCTGAACAGCGGCAAAATTCTGCATACATTCTATTTCCTGTCCGACCCGGTTAACAATATCACCACATCGGCCGTCATCGAAATGCGCCTGCCTACTTATAAAGCGCTGCAGAACGATGCCAGCCTGATGGCATTTTTCAGCGCCCCGGCCGATGCGGTTCAGGCCGTAAATGTGCAGTTCATATCGGGCAATAAGACTGATAATACCGATATCCCGCAGGCGGATCTCGGCCAGGCGCTGCGCAGGCCCCTATATACAACTTTCCAGATTTCACTTGACCCCGCCAAAGCCAATCCGGTAGGCGGCAGTACCCTGACAATGCAGGATGTACCGTTTACGGTATGGTTCAATAGCGATGCCGACCGGAAGGCGCTGCAATTAACCGACCTGAAAAGCGCCATAGAAGATGCTATTGATGCGACTCATGTTAACCCTGACAGTATTATTCCCAACTATTTTGAAAAGATAAGCGCTGCCGGCGCCATCATTGCTGCTGTTAATGATACACTGATGGTCCATCGTAATCTTTGCGAGGATTTTTGCACCATTACGGCGGTTGAAACAGAAGACGTGGCTATTTGTGCCGATATAGACCTTACTGCGGACAGCGATATTGAGGAAGTGCTGGCCCAGGCCTATTTTTTGATCGATCAGTATTTCAGCCCCGATATCAATTTTTATTCCTTAAGCGATATGACCGCTGCTGGATTTACCATTGATGAGATATTTAATGGCCCGCCGTTGAACAGCGGCTTTATAAAGGACGATGAACTGCAGGCAGCCCGGATAAAAACCGAACTGCATGCTTCGGCTATCTACGCCATCCTGATGAACATACCCGGCGTGCTGGCCGTTCGGAATTTGATCATGTCGCCCTATGACAGCGACGGCAATCGTGGTGCCGGCCAAGCCTGGATATTGGACGTGGATGCCGGGAAACAGGCCAGGTTATATCTTAACGGCAGCAAATTCCTCGTATTTAAAAACGGCTTGCCTTTCTTACCCGATAAAGAGGAACTGGAAGACACGCTAAACGTAATAGAAGGCAGTCACCTGCGGCCAAAGTTCGCTGCGGGAGAGAATGATCTCCCTGTCCCGCAGGGAACGTATTATCAGCTTACCGATTATTACCCGGTGCAGTATTCACTACCGCAAACCTATGGCGTTAGTTACTATGGTTTGCCGGCCAATGCTACTATTCAGCGTGTGGCGCTGGCAAAACAGTTAAAGGCATATTTGCTTTTCTATGAACAGTTGTTACGGAATTATCTCGAGCAACTGAGCCATTTTAAGGACCTGCTATCGCTGGATGAGAGTATTGATAAAACCTATTTCAATTATGTTTTTACTGATGCCGATATAAAAGGTATAAGTGAGGTTTATGATATTACCGGCGATGAACTGCAAGCCTTAAGCGAAGACCAGAATACTTTCCTTGACCGGAGAAACCGGTTCCTGGATCACCTGATGGCGCGTTTCGCGGAATCGTTCAATGATTATGCGCTGATGCTGTACAGCTATACCGACAGTAAAAAGGTAGCCGACGAGATACTGATAAAAGATAAGATAGCCTTTATCAAAGATATTCCTTTTGCAGGCAGCAACCGGGCAAGGGCTTACAATTACAAAGACTCATCTAATATTTGTAATGATAACAACATTGCCGGCCTGAAAAAACGCATAGAGCAGGTTTTGGGCCTTAAGCAATTCGACGATTATGTGGATGTTTTTGATGTGACCGATTCATCAGGCAATGCTATAAAACGGCCATGGTATTTAATCGACGATAGCGGCGTTACCTGGCTGGTTAGCAAAGCCGATTACCTGAGTTATACCCCGGAAGATGCAAGAGTAATGGCCAAAACCGATGCTAATGATGATCTGCCTTACCTGATCAATGCGGCTAATTACCAGGTAAAAAAGAGCAGCAGCGGTAAATGGATCATCGTGGTAAATGATGCAGGCAGTAACATTATTGCCCAATACCCCAATGAGTTTAGTAAGAATACCGATGCCACGGCTTACATCGCAACCATTGTAGCTTTTGTAAACGGCCTGGTAACAGCCAATAAGATATTTATAGTCGAACATCTTTTATTACGGCCCCGCAATCGGCCGGGAACGCTTATCCCCAACGGAGACGCTTTGCTGCCGATATGTATCAGCGCCGATTGTAACGTTTGCGGCGATGAAGATCCCTACAGCTATCGCCTGACCATTGTGATGAACGGCGAAAAAGGGCTGGCCAATTCGGGTATCGAATTCCGGCGTTTCGCCGAAAACACCATTCGCATGGAAGTGCCGGCCCATTTGGCGCCCAAGATATGCTGGGTGTCTGATGTGCAATTGCAGAAGTTCGAAACCCTCTATTGTACATGGGAAAGTGAGCTGGCGAAAGCCAGCCCCGATGCCAAAACGCTGAGCAATGAGCTTGGCGACCTGATAACCGAATTTGGCCAGTTGAAAAATGTATACCCGAAAGCCACCCTGCACGATTGCGTGGATGGGGACGATCAAAACCGTGTTTATTTGAATCAAACTGTTATTTAATTAAAAATAATTTGTTATGCAGCCCTCGCAATTAAGCTACCCTGAGTTTGTGCCCGACCAGGTACTGACCAGCAGTAATCTGAATGATCTGTTTAACTATCTTGACGAACAAGAGCGGTTAACACGTGCCAATTTGATTGGGATAGGCATTGTTTGCGGCCTGGAGATTACCACCAGTTCCGATGGTTCGCAGCTTACCATTTCGGAAGGCTGCGGTATCACATCCGGCGGATACCTGATCACCTTTCCCGAAACTACCTTTACAGAATATAAAATTTATAATGCTGTTAACCCGCTGTACTATGAGAAGTTTGTTGACATCCCCGCCAAGAGCCAGCTTTATAACCTGGATCAGTTGTTTGAAAGCGGCGTAACAGACGGCACTGCCAAGCTAACAGCGGCTTACCTTAAAGACAAGGTAGTTTTGCTTTATGTCGAACTGCTGGAGGATAACGCAAAAAACTGCGATCCTACCAGTTGCGACGATAAGGGTAAAAATATCGACATTACCTTCAGGCCGCTGCTGATCAGTTCGGCCGATGCTGCCAAGTTAAAAACAGCTTCGTCGGGCTATGATAACAGTTCATTTCAAACGCTGCCGGTTCTGAAAATGCCGAGGTATAATGTGCCGGCAACACTGCTCTCTTCATCCGTAAGTGTACTCGACGAGTACCGGAAAATACTAACACAATCGTTTTTAACCCAGGTCCAAACGGCATTAACAGGTACCTATAACACGCTGTTGCCGCTTATTAACGATCTGTATCCTTCAAACCCCTTTGCTACGATAAGTACAGATTTTTCATTCCTTTACGACAACAGCATAACCGGCACAGAAGCGATCAACCTCCAATATTATTACGATCTTTTCGCCGATATTGAACTGGTTTACGGCGAACTTCGTGAAGCAGGGCTGGAGGCGTTCAGCTTGTGTTGCCCGGATGTTAACCTGTTCAGGCTGCACCTGCTATTGGGAAGTGCCCTGGGTACAGACAAGGTAATAACAGACCCCAACCGGCAATATTTTATCCCTTCGCCGGTAATGGAATGCGATTGCAAACAGACTCAAAAACTGCGCTGGCTGTTTCAGCGGATACAATTGCTGCTGCAAAACTTCCAGGTGGCATTTGGAGCCAAAGGCAACTTTACCGGCTTTTACGAGTACATGGCATTTTATAACCGCACTCAAAATTCCACTATTAAAATAACGCCGAGTAACCTGGGCCGTTACCCGCTCGCCAAAAAAGCTATCCCCTTTTATTATCTGCCCACAGATGGTACCTATCGGCTGGTAGATAACTGGGACCCTGAAAAAACAGCAAAAGGAGAGGCACTGCAAAATCTGTCGTATAACTCGAATCTGTATGCGACCGACGATTTTGTGCTCAACCCGTTAAACTACGACCTTGAACCCTATAACTTTTTAAGAATTGAAGGGCATATCGGTATGTCCTATGCAACAGCACTGAAAAGTATTGTCAATATACGTGACTCCAAAAGACTTCCCTTCGATATCGTAACGCTGGGAACTGATCTGCAGTCATTGAAAACAGCGCTTTCGTCCCTCGGTAAAACAAACACCGTGGCCGCGTTGCTGGAGCAGTATTCCGAACAGATCAAATCTCAATGCAAATTTCAGGACCTGGACGCGCAGTTCGATACACTGATGGCCGAAATTACCTGTCAGCTGTGTAAAACAATGCTTTATTTTTACCAGATCAGTGAGAATGTCCCGGCAAATGCACAGGCGGCATTATCGGTAGTGCCTTTGGTACTGAAGTGTAATCCGCAATACATGGTACAGCCGGCTACTTTCGGCTACCAGTTCGAGCAATTTTATACCAACAACAAATCAGGAAGTACTTACACTTCATACGCTTATTACGAGATCGGTTTTATAAACGAAGCCAGGTCGAACGCTACAAGCTACTATTTTCTGCTGCTGGCTATCGAAGACTTTTACGAAACCTTTACCGCATCACTGGGTACGCTCGACTATACCTCTTTTTCGAATGCCTATAACAACATGCTCAAGATCGCTACTGACCTCAGGGCTAATCTTGCCTCCCAGGCAGCAAATGATACCTCAATAAACCCCATGCTTGCTGTACTTGACCGGTTGATAGGGTATTGCATTTTGAAACAAATGGAATCGCTGTACCGCGATTACCTGCTGCGCTGGGTTTATGTAATGATGCTGCAAAAGTTCGGCTTCTTCATCCGCAAACACCCTGGTATTCAGCATAAAGCAGGTGTGCCTATGGGCGGAACTTTCATTATGGTTTATCATGAATCGCCTCAAAACCAGGTATCTAACAGCGCCCCTTCTGCTCCAACCAACCTGCAGGCCGAAGTCACGGGTGTAAAGCAGAAGGAAAATGTGAATATCCAGACCGGAACGAAAGCTGAATTTCTCAAGTCTGTGTCGGCTGCAAACTCTATAAAAGGCAGTGCCATAGATCAATCGATAACCTCCGGCATCGATCAAAATATTTATACTACCCCGGTGTATAACACGGGTTTTATTACTGACATTAATGATCTCAGCATTTTCAAAACAGGTAACCCGGTTAATATCGATGACCTGGGCATATTGCTCCAGGATGCTGGTATATCAACCGGAACGCCGCTAACAGGTGCGTTGGCGAATATCAGCGACGGTACTGTTATTGCCGATTTTTACCTGCCTTATTTGTGCAGTTCGGAATGTCCGCCGATACAATACACCGTAACCGAAGTATTGCCGAATATTACTATATCTATAACCCCGGCAGTGTTCGGCAGCACTGATAATACGCAATATGCTATTACTGTAACGCCCGACGGTGGCCAGGTAAGCGGCGAAGGAGTATCAACAGATAGCACCACCGGCAAATCATCATTTACGCCAAACACAGTTAAGTTCGGCAATGCTACCGATAAGCAAAAAGATGTTACGCTCACCTACAGCGCATTTGGCCAAAGCGTCACTACTAAGGTAACGGTTTACCAGGTGCCAACCGCGGATTTTGATGTTGCCCCGGTTGCAAATTCCGATACGGTTACTCTTAAGAATAACTCCTCGGCATTCGCTGATAAATACTCGTGGAATTTTGGTGATACCCAATCCTCTACCGATCAAAACCCGCAGAGCCATGCTTATGCACAAGATGGCCAGTATACCATTACCCTGCAGGTAATGAATAATATGTTCGCCAGTAATACCGCAAGTAAAACCATAACGGTTACCACACCCGATGTGACGATCAGCATGGATAAAACGGCATTCTGCATTAACGATAAGGGACCTTACACTATCAAATCAACACCCGATGGTTGTACAATTGCCGGTGAAGGCGTAGTTGCCAGTGGCGCCGGATTTGGCTTTATACCTGCTAATACCGTCCCGGGCATCGGCGCGAATAAAACCATAACACTGACTGCTACAAAAGGTGCGAAGAGCAAGACCATGACGGTTACGATTTACCAAATGCCTGTCGTCAATTTTACCACGACCCCCGCACCTGCGGCCATGACCGTATTGTTCAATAATACAACAAACAATGCCGATGCTTACAGCTGGGATTTTGGTAACCAGAGTACATCAACTGAAGTAAACCCAACCGTTACATACAAAAAAGCGGGTACCTACTCTGTTACACTTACTGCGACAAACGGGGGCGTATGTACTGCAAGC
>DASZWG010000299.1:0-1509 GCA_035546675.1 Mucilaginibacter sp.
TTGCCTCGCGGATCGATATTAGCTGGTGGATACTCGCATTAGCCGGAATTATAGCGCTATTCATTGCCTTTGCGACCATCAGTTTCCAGGCGGTAAAAGCTGCGCTGGCCAACCCGGTGAAGAGTTTGCGCTCTGAATGAGTCCCAGCCAACCCTCCCCGGCAGGGGGGCTTTATAAAGTCTCCCCGACCGGGGGAGATTTAGAGGACGCAATTGTATCATATCCGTACACTCATTGTTCGGTTGCGGACAATGAGTGTACGGATAATTTGTTTTAAACAGCTTGTTCTCAGTGTTTTGATGTGTTGGTATGAGTTTTTGTATAATTGCAAATACTTAACCGCCAGGCCATGATCAAAAACTACTTTAAAATTGCGATCCGCAATTTCAGAAGGCATAAGTTGTTTACTTTTATCAATATTATCGGTTTGTCCATCGGTATCAGCGCGGCGCTGGTCATCTTCCTCATCGTTTATCATGATTTTACTTTTGACAAATTTGAAAAGGATGGCAATAGGATATATCGCGTAGTCAGTGATTACAATTATTCGGGCGAGCGATTTTACAATGGCGGCGTTACAGGGCCGTTGCCCGATGCAGTTAAAAATGAGGTGACGGGCCTGGAGGCTTCGGTTCCTTACTTTACGCAAACGTATAACGTTATAGTTCCCGGAAAAAACAGGTCGAAATTCAAGAATGTCGACAATATTGTTTATGCTGATCAGCGTTATTTCAATCTTCTTCAGTATAAGTGGCTTGCGGGATCAGCTAAAACATCCCTGAATGCACCTTTCCAGGTGGTACTGACATCCAGGCAGGCACAGAAGTATTTTCCGTCGCTGACTTATGAGCAGATGCTGGGGAAACAGGTGTTGTACGCCGATTCGATCAGGACCACCGTTACGGGTATTATCGCCGAACCAACCGAAAATACGGATTTTACATTTCATGATTTTATCTCCTTCTCATCCATAAAAAGTATAAAAGATATGGAGCAGCAAATGACGGACTGGGGAGGTACGACATCAAATTTTCAATTCTTCGTCAAATTGGCGCCTGCATCAAGTGTGCAGGGGATAGAAAAGCAATTGCGGCATATTTTATTGAAGTATGAACCCGACCAGGCTAAACCGGGCGGCTATAAAGTCAATTTCCGCCTGCAGCCATTGAGCGATATCCATTTCAACGATCATTACGGCGCAATTAATAATGCGACTGCAAATAAGACCACGCTTTATGGACTTATTGTCATAGCAGTATTTCTGCTGATACTCGGTTGCATCAATTTCATCAACCTTACCACGGCACAGGCATCGCAGCGGGCAAAGGAGATCGGCATCCGCAAAACTATGGGCAGCAGCCGTTTGCAATTAGTTGGGCAGTTCCTGAGCGAAACATTTATGATCACGCTTCTGGCTGTAATCATATCTATGGCGCTCGTTCCGGTTGTACTCCATCTTTTTTCCGATGTTATCTCGCCAGACGTAAAGTTTAACCTGTTTGAACATCC
>DASZWG010000300.1:0-3427 GCA_035546675.1 Mucilaginibacter sp.
CGGGCCGGTTGTATTGGGCGACTTTGGAATCGAGGAAGGCTTTAAGCCCCCCAACCCCCTGAAGGGGGAGCCTATTTGTGATATCGAATTGCATAGCAATCTGTGTTATAATTCCCCCTTTAGGGGGCCAGGGGGTCAAGCGCCTGTTTCAGATCATCTAACAAATCATCCGCATCCTCTACGCCAACGCTCAGGCGAAGCAGGTTATCCACCACACCGGCTTTTTCGCGTTCTTCTTTAGGTATCGAAGCATGCGTCATGGTGACCGGATGATTCACGAGCGATTCTACCCCTCCCAGCGACTCGGCCAGGGAAAACACCTTGAATGAAGAAGCCACGCGGAAAGTTTCCTGCAGATCAGCATCCTTCAGCGTGATTGAGATCATGCCTCCGAAGCCGCGCATCTGCTTTTTGGCGATATCGTGGTTGGGATGATCTTCAAAACCCGGCCAGTATATTTTGTCCACTTTGGGATGATTTTTCAGGAACTCAGCTACTTTTTTCCCGTTTTCGCAATGCGCCTGCATACGCAGGTGCAGCGTTTTAATACCGCGCAGCACCAGGAAACTATCCATCGGTCCCGGTGTGGCGCCGCAGGCGTTATAAATGAACCAAAGCCGCTTGTACAGTTCTTCATTATTCAGCATCAGCGCGCCCATTACCACATCGCTGTGGCCGCCGATGTATTTGGTCACCGAGTGCATAACGATATCTGCACCCAGGTCGATAGGGTTTTGCAGGTAAGGCGAAGCAAAGGTATTATCGACCACCAGCAATAAACCTTTTGTTTTTGTGATATTAGCAATAGCCTCAATATCAATGATCTGCATAGTCGGGTTAGTCGGCGTTTCGATCCAAACTAACTTAGTATTAGGGTTGATGTAATCATTGATGATCTTTGGCTTTGAAAGATCGAGAAAATGAAATTTAATACCGTAACCGGCGAATATTTTGGTAAATATCCGGTACGAACCGCCGTACAGATCATTGCCTGTAATCACCTCGTCGCCGGGCTTCAGCAGTTTCATCACCGCGTCGGTGGCGCCCATGCCGCTCGAAAAAGCGAGTCCGTAGCGGGCATTTTCCAATGCCGCCAGGCAATTTTCCAGCGCTTTCCGGGTGGGGTTGGTACCACGCGAATATTCAAAACCCTTGTTATCGCCGGGGGCTTTTTGCCAGTAGGTCGATGTCTGGTAAATCGGCGTCATGATAGCGCCGGTGGACGGATCGGGCTCCTGCCCTGCATGTATAGCTTTGGTTGCGAATTTCATACCCCCTTACCCCCTGAAGGGGGAATTTGGTTTTAAGTTTATATTAGAATCAATTAGCCCTGCTCAACTCCCCCTTCAGGCCCAAAGGACTCCTAAGGAGGGGCTGGGGGGCTTAGTACGCCCGCGCAAACAGTACCCTTTGCGTTGAGGGTTTGCCTGTGCGGATGCATTTGCCTTCTTCCGGCTTGCTGTTCAGCGGTATGCAGCGTATCGTGGCGCGCGTCTCATCTTTAATAAGCTGCTCCGTTTCGGCTGTTCCGTCCCAGTGCGCGGAAATAAATCCGGGTTCTTCGTCAAGCAGCCGTTTAAACTCCTCGTAATCGTCCGCCTCACGGGTATTTTCTTCCCTGAAGGTTAATGCCTTCTGGTAGATGTTCTGCTGTATATCTTCCAATAGCTGTTCGATGATACCGGCCAAACCCTGCTGGCTAACCGTTTCCTTGGTTTTGGTATCGCGCCGCGCCAGTTCCACCGTTCCGTTCTGCATATCGCGGCTGCCGATGGCTACCCGCACAGGCACGCCCTTCAGCTCCCATTCGGCGAATTTGGCCCCGGGGCGATGGGTATCGCGGTTATCGAATTTACAGGTGATCCCTTTTGCTTTCAGATCCTTTGAAAGTTCCTTAACATAAGCCGAAATGGCTTCCAGTTCCTCCTCCTGTTTAAAAATAGGGACGATCACCACCTGTACCGGAGCCAGCTTTGGCGGCAGCACCAGTCCCGCATCGTCCGAATGCGACATGATCAATGCGCCGATCAGGCGCGTGGATACCCCCCACGAGGTGGCCCAAACATAATCGAGCTTATTTTCTCTGGTGTTGAATTTTACGTCGAAGGCTTTGGCAAAATTCTGCCCCAAAAAGTGCGATGTGCCCGCCTGCAATGCCTTACCGTCCTGCATCAGCGCTTCGATACAATACGTTTCCAGCGCACCGGCAAAGCGCTCGTTCGGGGTTTTACGGCCCCTGATCACCGGCAGCGCGAGCCAGTTCTCGGCAAAATCGGCATAAACCTCCAGCATCTGCTCGGTTTCGGCAATGGCCTCTTCGGCGGTGGCGTGGGCGGTGTGCCCCTCCTGCCACAGGAATTCGCTGGTGCGTAAAAACAGGCGCGTGCGCATCTCCCAGCGCACCACGTTGGCCCACTGGTTAACGAGTATGGGCAGATCGCGGTACGACTGTATCCAGCCTTTATAGGTATTCCAGATGATGGTTTCCGATGTCGGGCGTATGATCAGCTCCTCTTCCAGCTTGGCTTCCTCATCCACAACGATATTGCCTTCGCTGTCATTTTTCAGACGATAATGCGTAACCACCGCACACTCCTTGGCAAAGCCCTCCACGTGGCTGGCCTCTTTGGAGAAAAAAGATTTGGGTATAAACAAGGGGAAATAAGCATTGCTGTGCCCGGTATCCTTAAACATCGTATCCAGTACCGACTGCATCTTTTCCCAGATGGAATAACCATAAGGCTTGATGATCATACATCCCCTTACCGGCGAATATTCGGCCAGGTCGGCCTTGATCACCAGGTCGGTATACCATTGCGAGTAATCTTCTTCTTTGCTTATTATGCCCTTGCTCATATATTATAATTCCGTATTCGTTCGTTCTGATTTTTATAGCTGCCAAATTTATGAATTTAAACGTTACCTGACACCCGCCTGCATTTTGAATAAATGCCATATTTGTAACGCGTATGCTCCGGCCATTTATCAGCCATTCGTTCAGGTCACCGGTCTGGCGTCTCGAAATAGACAGCCAGAGCAATACCCTTGCGGCCGAAGTGCGCGATCCCTCGGATAAGAAAGTGTATTTCTCATCGGTCAGCTTAGAAACCGGGAAAATCAACTTTGAGGACCTTGAAACGGAAGAACGGTGGCTGACGGGTTTGGAAACCGCGTACGGCGGCGTATTGCTGCTGCATCATTATGAGTCCGGATCCGGGCCGGTGCATAAAGGGCTGACCGCCATAGATGAACTGACCGGG
The DNA here is from genome assembly GCA_035546675.1 of Mucilaginibacter sp. GTDB lineage: Bacteria > Bacteroidota > Bacteroidia > Sphingobacteriales > Sphingobacteriaceae > Mucilaginibacter. Next base: position 3,261 of record DASZWG010000300.1, read on the forward strand.
AAAGTTTTGTGGAGCAACTTTAACCTCGCTTTTGATTTCCTGTCCATCAACGGACCAATTGTTTACGATACCAGGCTGCAGCCCCGCAAATTATTGCTGGCCGATATCAAAACCGGTGCAACGGTAAGAGCTTATGAACCGTCAATTGACCTGGAGCTGTATAAGGA
>DASZWG010000301.1:0-4702 GCA_035546675.1 Mucilaginibacter sp.
CTTTTTACTTAGCAGCCTCCGGGAAATTTTTGCTTACCCCGAGCGAATTGTTGGTCCGGGCAGCTTGCTCAGGAAGATTTCGTCAAAAAACGACAACAAAGCGCTTCACTTAAATATCTCAGTGGAGTTTGCGGCGGCAAACATACTCAGGATGTCCCAATACAAGGTTCATTTGTTAGAAGATTTGGGTATCGAAGGGCTTGTGGCCGGTGCAGATACCCACGAGCTGATAAGAGAATGAAGATATTCTTATCCTTCCTTCAATCCGAAAAAAACTACCCGATACCCGCCTACAGCTTCTGGCAGTATTATATTAAAAACGGTATCGAAGAAGCCGGACATACCTGGTCTGAATGCCCCGATGCGGACTGGGCCCTAGGCCTCATGCCTCAAACCAAAGAAGAGTTTGCAAAATGGAAAGAACAAACCTGGTCCAAAACGGTGACCTGGCTGAAGAAAAATCCCGCAGATATTTTTCTCAGCTACCTTTACCCTGACCAGGTCGATACCTCCGCCATAAAAGAGATACAAAAACTGGGCATACCCTGTGTCAATTTCTTTTGCGACAATGTTAGGGAGATCAAAAAAATACCATTCGAATTCGGAGCGTTCAATTACAACTGGGTACCGGAGCACAAAGCACTTAGCCTTTACGCAGGAGCGGGTTATCCGTTTATCCACCTGCCGATGCCGATGTGGGTAGCCCAGGAATACCGTATTTTAAAGGATGAAAGCAACAGCCAGGTTACTTTTATAGGTTCAAAGGATATGCAACGCATCCTGCTGCTCGAAGAACTGGTAAAACTCGACCCGGAAGTTCCATTGGCCGTTTATGGCAATGGTTGGAAGGCACAGGATATACCAAAGTACATTAATGCCACGCCGTATACCCTTCAGGACAAGATTAAATTCAACCTTAAATATGTCCGCGATGAGGGTTTGATGTCATTTGTACGGAAAATCAGATATAGGGGCCTGAATTATAATACCAGTCCCGCACTCAGCGCAAAAACCTACCCTTCGCCCTCATTTGAATTATACAACAATCTGTTAGCCGAAAGTATGATCAGTCTTGGCATTAACCGCTATGAATCATTTGACTTCCCGCTTTTGAAGCCAAACAGTTATTCACGGCTGCGCGACATAGAGGCCCCCATGCTGGGAGCTTGTTACCTGACCGAGTACACCGAAGGGATCGAAGAACTGTACGATACCGGGAAAGAGGTCATGGTATATCATAACACCGAAGAGCTTTTGAATAAGATCAGAGAATTGCAGGCTGATCCGCATAAACGCAAGCAGCTAAAGATCAACGGGCAAAAAAGGGCTTTGCAGGATCACAGCATTCCTAATTCCCTGCAAAAAATCATCAGTATGCTCAGGTAATGAATTTCTTTGACGCTCGTGTAGCTCCTTCGAACCAAAAACACGGCTACAGCTTGCATATTGAACAATACCGTGGGCTATGCGCATTACTGGTTTTAGCAGCTCACGCATTTGGCGACGAAAGTTTATTGCTGACAGGCTTCAAATGGCCAGTGGTGATGCACTATTTCAGTGCAGGGAATTTGTCGGTATTGGTATTTTTCTGCATATCAGGATACGTAATCGGGCTGACCAATGACAGGAAAAATCTGAATATCAAAGAATACCTTAAAAAGAGAGCTATACGCCTATACCCTATTTACTTGTTTGCCATCCTGCTCTGCATTATTGCCGTCGGCAGTTGCGGGATGTATACGTTGCTGGGCAATATCTTATTTTTGCAGAACGGTCAGCCTTATTTTCATTTCCTGGTACCAATTTTCGCCAATTACCCGGCATGGAGCCTCAATTACGAGGTACTGTATTATTTAGTCTTTATCCTGGTATTTGCTTTAAAGCCGAAACTATGGGCGCTGCTGCTCATCCTGCTCGCACTAAGCATTATATTGCTGCATGCCGGCAATCTGCTTTTCCTTTCAAGCTATATCAACGGTTATTATTTCTGGATAATGGGCCTTATTATCGCCTGGAATGTATTTAAAACAGGCGAACCGCAATACCGTAAAATATCGCTGCTCAGTATTCTGTTCCTGCATCTGTGTATGCATCATTTAGTGATAGGGGAAATCATTTTACGCGCCGCAGGAATACATACACCGACGAACCTGAACTTGCTGTTCGACCTGCCGTTCTGCCTCATGGTCATGAGCACGCTGACGGCCAGGCACAGTGCCTTTTTAAAATATAATAAGATACTGGCCTATTCGCTTCCCGCATTTGTGTTTATTTACCTGATCCTGCATCACCGGATAACGGAGGACCTGCGATGGATCATGTGCCTGATCTTCTGGATACTGTCACTGGCATTTTATTTTGAAAAAAAGATATCTGCCTTTTTGCTTGAACGCCTGACCGGCGTAGGCAGAATATCTTATGCACTGTACCTGCTGCATGTGCCGGTTGCCCTGCTGATCAGGAAAACCGTATTCATCAGCAATATTCCGGAGCAGATCATCGTAAAATACTCCCTGTGGCTGAGTATCACGTTCACCTTATCTTACCTGCTTGAACGCAAAGCTCAACCCGTTATTAAGAAGTACCTGGTAGCGGCATGAAAAAAATACACTTATACTTCCGGGTACCGCCTGAAAGGAACAGACTGATCCCGGGCGACCGCTTTTTGGTTACACTGTTAAAAAGAATATTCATCAGGCCAAAAATGAGTGGGGTAAAGAAAGTCTTCCTAAACCTTTGCAAGGGATTTAAGCTGCTGAATGTAGCTTTTGATGTAAACCAGCCTTTCAGAAAGATCAAACCGGGTGAACCTGTGATTGTTTTGGGCGTTGGTAAATACGCTTTGCAGGGTTATATTCAGCAAAACCCTGTAATAGCCGGCATCGGGTTAATGACACATCCCAGTTATTGGCCCGATCTGTGCAAAGAATACCCGGTTAAAAAATACCTGCAGCATTCGGAATGGACAAAGAACATCTATGCGCCCTATTATGGCGCCGATAAGTGCGATTTGTGGCCCTCTGGCGTAGATACCGATAAATGGTTGCCGGACGAAGGTTCCCAAAAGAAATACGAATTGCTGATCTACAACAAGATCATGTGGGATAAGGAGCAAACCGATGCGGCTTTAAGGTTACCATTATTGCGGTTTTTAGAGATGAAGGGCCTGTCATACCAGGAAGTTGTTTACGGCCGGTACCAGGAAGCGCACTACCTGGAGCTGCTTAATCAAAGCCGGGCGATGATCTTCCTTTGCGAACATGAAAGCCAGGGGTTCGCCTGCTGCGAGGCCATGTCCATGAATGTTCCCGTCTTCGCCTGGGACCAGGGGTACTGGCTCGACCCGAATCGTTTTGAATGGGGTGAAAAAGATAAAGTGCCTGCAACTTCGGTACCATTCTTTGACAAGCGTTGCGGGATGTCATTTACAGACTTGCAGGATTTTGAAAATAGATTTGATCAGTTTTGGGAAAAAGTAATAGCCGGTGATTTTCAGCCGCGGTCATACATACTGGAAAATCTTACCTTAACAAAAAGCGCGCAGCGATTGCTTGAGATCATTAAGGAGGTATATGCCGGGTAAGCATATCTGTATCGTTACGCAATCGCATTTGTGCCGTAATCCGCGCGTGGTGAAAGAAGCGAAAGCACTTGCCCAAGCAGGGTACCGCGTAACCATTCTAAACAGCTCCTACGATAAAAGCCTGAGTGACTTGGACAGGAACATGATCCATGGTTACGATATCAGGCTGATACCTGTTGTATCGCTGGAAATACATAATGCAGCCAGTTTTAAATACAGGATAATAAAAAAAGCAGGCGACTTCCTGGTCCGGAATTTTAAAATGCAAACACCGCTGGCCCTGGGTTATGGTTCCCTGAGGTATAAAAAGGCAGCAATGGCGCAGAACGCCGATCTGTACATATGTCACCAGGAATTGGGGCTTTATTGTGGGGTGCAGTTGCTGAAGTTAAGAAAAGTAACGGCCTTCGACTTTGAAGACTGGTACTCGGAGGATCTGCTGGAGGAAGCCCGCAGGCGTCGCCCCCTGAAACTTTTGCAGCAATTAGAAAAGATCGCATTACAAAAAGGCGCTTTTTGTACAACTACCTCGGCTTCTATGGCGGCTGGATTAGCTAAAAGATATCGTTCGCCGGTGCCGGAAATTGTTTACAATTCATTCGCGGCAGATGATGATCTGCTGTCGGTCCCAAAATCGTTTGAGCCTCCGTTAAAACTCTTTTGGTTTTCACAAACGATAGGCCCGGGACGCGGCCTGGAGCAATTTTTACAGTTCTCGGGCCAAATAAACACGCAGATAGAAATTCACTTACTGGGACAGGCTGATGAAAAATATAGTAAACTGCTGTCCGCTGTACAGAATCGGCACAAAGTCGTCTTTCACCCTTTAGTACCCCCTGATAAGTTAGCTGAAAGAATTGCCGGTTTCGACATCGGTCTTGCACTTGAAGAAACACGCCCGGCCAGCCGTGATCTGACCATCACCAACAAGTTTTTTCAGTACATAGATTCGGGTTTGCCGGTTATAGCAACGGCTACCCTGGGCCAGAAGGAAATATTCGATGTGATGGAACCCGGTTTCTTGATCGATGATTATGATTCGCCCGATCTGGCAACAAGGCTGGAAAACTGGCTGAAAGATAGCGATGCAATAAAAAATAAAAGGGAAAATGCTGTCCT
>DASZWG010000302.1:0-3761 GCA_035546675.1 Mucilaginibacter sp.
AGGAATTACACAGGGCAGGCGCGGCGCACGGCAGGTAACCGAGATCGGCTATTCGGTTCCCGAAGGCAGTCTTGACTTTTGGGTGAAACGGTTTGAGGACCACAATCTACTTTACAACAAGCCCGCAGAAAAATTCGGCGAATCTTATCTTTCATTCCTCGATCCGGACGGGCTGAAATTCGAGCTTACTGTTGCCAAATCACCTGATATGCGAGAACCCTGGACGACAGGTGAAGTTACGGCAGAAAATGCCACGCGCGGGTTTCACCACATTACGATTACGACCAACAAGATTGACGGTACGGCCAAAGTGCTGACGGATGTATTCGGCTACAAATTGCTGGAACAGCACGTAAACCGGTATCGTTTTATAACGGATGCGGTGGGTAATGCCAACATCGTCGACCTGGTGGAAATACCGTCAGAGATAGCCGGCCATGTGGCGGGTGGTTCGGTCCACCACGTCGCTTTCCGCGTGAAAAATGATGAGATATTGATGCAGTATCGCCAAAAGATCGTTGATATGGGCCTGCATATTACCGAAAAGATCGATCGCAATTATTTTTACTCGCTTTATTTCCGCGAACCGGGAGGGGTCTTGTTCGAGATTGCAACCGATAGTCCGGGTTTTGCGACGGATGAAACGGTTGAACAATTGGGTACGGGTCTGAAGCTGCCTTCGCAGTATGAGCCTTACCGCGATGAAATAGAAAAAAGCTTACCCAAACTGGATTAACATGTACACGCATCATAAAGATATCGTAACGGCCGGCATCCCGGTAGCCGAGGCCAAAAAGGCGCTGATCATGCTGCATGGCAGGGGCGCAACGGCAACAGGTATTGTGGCCCTGCTCAGGCATTTCCATTTGAAGGATACAGCGGTTTTCGCCCCGCAGGCCTTGCACAATAGCTGGTACCCATATAGTTTTTTGGCGCCGGTTGAAAATAATGAGCCTGCGCTGAGCTCGGCGCTTGCCCTGGTAGATGACTTGGTGAATGACATTGTTCAGCAAGGCATCAGCAAGGAAAATATTTATTTCTTTGGTTTCTCGCAGGGAGCTTGTCTGACACTCGAATATATTGCCCGGAATGCGGGCCGGTACGGAGGAGCCATTGCCTTTACCGGCGGACTTATAGGCCAGCAATTGGCTTTGCAGAATTATAAGGACGATTTTTTAAACACGCCTGTATTGGTTACTACGGGAGACCCCGATCCACACGTGCCTTTGAGCCGGGTGGAGGAGAGCGTGGAAATATTGCGAAAGCTGAATGCTGATGTGATATTGAGGGTCTTCAAAGGAAAGCCGCATACAGTTACGGCGGAGGAGATCGCACTGGCTGAACAATACATTTTGAAATAATCACTCTGAGAACGATCATACAAGAATAGCGATGGATTAGAGGTTCATCGCTATTTGTTTGCAATGCCCGGTATGTGTTATCTTTACTTCATGAGGGCTGAGAACCTTATTTTAATCAATATTTCGGGCTATATTCCGTTGAATGAGCAGGAAAAAGCCCTTTTCCTTTCAATGCTGAAACCTTTCAGTCTGAAAAAGAAACAAACGCTGCTGAAGGAAGGCGAGGTGTGCCGCTATTCCTATTTTGTAGTTAGCGGGTGCCTGCGTGGTTTTTCTGTCGACAGCAATGGGTTTGAGCACGTGCTGAGCTTCGCCCCGCCGAACTGGTGGATAGCGGATATGTACAGTTTGATCACGCAAAAACCGGGTGTACTGAACATCCAGGCCCTGGAAGATACAGCTATCCTTGCTTTATCAAAAACACACCAGGAAGAATTGTACAGCAAAATACCTGTTTTCGAAAGATTCTTCCGCATCATCACCGAAAACTCACTGGTTGCTTACCAGCAGCGTCTTTTGGATAACCTGAGCCTTACGGCCGAGGAACGTTATAGCAACTTTTGTAAAAGGTATCCCACGCTGATCCACTCACTTCCGGCTAAAGAAATCGCTGCTTATATCGGCGTTACACCCGAATTTCTGAGCAGGATGAAACGTACAATGCTTCATAAAAGATGATTTCAGGCCTTTAAAATATATTTTAAGTCTTTTATAAGTTTTTAATTTTCAAAACGTTATAGGTAAACTAAATACTTTTCACATGAAAAGATACCTTAATGTGATCGCAGCACTAGCATTTTTGCTGATGCTCGGTAGCTGCACAACTACCCGCTATACTCACCAGCAGGTTTTGCAGAATTGCCATAAAAAAGAAGATGTATTGAAACAGTTCGGTCCGCCGGATGAGATCAATCCCGGTGTGGGTGCGGAGCAATGGACCTACAACATGGAAAAACCCCGTCCCCGAAAGAAAAGCAAATCATCGGCCGATGTCAAAAGCCTGCCCGATACGCTTGTAAAGGACTCGCTGCAATATGTAAACCGGGATAAATACACCGCGTACGTCAAGTTTATGTTCGACGACAAGGGGAATGTGGTGGGGTATAATGCCAGCGGCGTCGACCTGTCACGAAAAGAAAAAGACAGCTTTGGCAAAAGCCTGCTGAATATTACGGGTGGGGTACTGGTAGTATCCGCGCTGGTTGCGCTCGAACTGTTTAAGGACGGCGCATTTAATAATTAAATTACTGCTTTTCATTCATTACAAACGACAGGGCGCCCGACGGGCATTGCCTCACCTGGCCAATGATCGATTCGGTACCTGCACCGTTTATATTGATCCACGGTTTTACCTTATTATCAAACACCGAAGGCAGACCGCGGACGCAATTTCCGGAATGTGCGCACAGATGAGGCTGCCAGATCACTGTTACTTCGCCGTTGTCATATTTTTTGATAATATCTTCCATATCCCTAAATTACAGCTTTAAAGCCAACTATCTATGCCCGATTTTTTTGTCGACCCGAATATTGCGCGTGCTAAAACTTTGAACACGGATTTTTATAACAGCGCTGAAGTTTTTGAGCAATGCCGTGAAAAGATATTCGCCGCGTCATGGCAATTTATCGGGAATGATGAGTTAGTGAAACAACCGGGCGACGTATACCCGTTCCCCTTGCTGCCAGGGTATTTGGATGAACCTTTATTGCTGACGAAAGACAAGGCCGGCCAGGTCAGCCTGTTATCCAACGTTTGTACCCATCGCGGCAACTTAGTGGCCGACAGGGCCTGTAATACCAATAATCTGCGCTGCCGTTACCACGGACGCTTGTTCGGGCTTGATGGGCGTTTCGTTTCCATGCCCGAATTTAAAGAAGTTGAGGATTTTCCATCTAAGGATGACGACCTGCCTGCTTTACAGCTATTCAAGTGGGGTAACTGGCTGTTCACATCGCTGAACCCGGTTCATAAACCCGACCTTTTCTTTAAAGACATAATAGAGCGGGTAAGCTGGATGCCGCTGCAGGAGTTTAAATATTACCCCGAATTGTCAAGGATATTCGAAGTGAAAGCCAACTGGGGGCTGTATTGTGAAAATTACCTCGAAGGTTTTCATATTCCATTCGTTCATGCGGGGCTGAATGCGGTGATCGATTTTGGCGATTATGCAACCGAACTGTATTTTCCTTATTCGAGCCTGCAGCTTGGTTTGGCACGAAATGCTGCCGATTGCTTCGATCTGCCTGCATCGCACCCAGATCATGGTAAAAATGTTGCTGCCTATTATTTCTGGGTGTTCCCCAATATGATGTTCAATTTTTATCCCTGGGGATTATCGGTCAACGTGGTTGAGCCAACAACGGTCAATACGTGCCGGGTAAGGTTCATTTCCTATGTAT
>DASZWG010000303.1:0-5107 GCA_035546675.1 Mucilaginibacter sp.
CGCTGCTTGTTTCTTCCCAGATCCGCGAAGCCGACGCTTACACCATCGCACACGAGCCTATTGCTTCCATCGACCTGATGGAGCGGGCCTCGAAAGCATTTGTGGGCTGGTTTGTCAATCATTTTCCCGAACAGCAGAAAATTATCGCCGTTTATTGCGGCCCCGGCAACAACGGCGGCGATGGCCTGGCCATAGCGCGAATGCTTAATAAGCACGGCTATCAGAAGATCAGCGTAAAGATCACGCGGTTTTCCGAACGTTCTTCTGGTGATTTTAATACCAATCTTGAGCGGCTAAGAAAAACCAATGTTCCTGTTGCGGAGATTCAGCGAGGGGAAGATTTCCCGCAGGAAAAGGCGGAGATCATCATCGGCGCTTTACTGGGCACGGGGCTGAACAAACCCTTGTCGGGCGACTATGAACGGCTGGTAAATTACCTGAATTCGCTGAAAAAGACGGTAGTTTCAGTCGATGTACCCACCGGACTGCCATCAGACGGCGTGGTTGACCCCGATGCTGCTGTTTTGCGATCCGACCTGGTCATCACCTTTCAGCAGCCCAAGATCAGCTTCCTGCTGCCCGAATCGGGGCCGCATATCGAATGCTGGCAGGCCGTCGGTATCGGCATTGATGAGGCGTTCATCCGTTCGCTTGATTCGCCGTATCAATTGGTTGAAGAAAAAGACATTCGCAAAAGACTGAAACCGAGGCATCGCTTCAGCAATAAAGGCACTTACGGCCATTCACTTATTATTGCCGGTCAGCCCGAAACCATGGGCGCTGCGTTGCTGTGCGCTTCGGCTTGTGCCTATACCGGTTCGGGGCTGACAACGGCCTGCATACCCCAAAGCGGCTTAACGGCGCTAAACAGCTACCTGCCCGAGATCATGGCCATCGTGCGGAGGGGCGAAGATATCCCGGAAATAGACTGGGATAAATTCAATGCCGTTGCTATCGGCCCTGGCCTTGGGAAAGATGAATATGCGTTACAATTGCTCACTTCATTGCTAAAAAGTTATAAAAGACCTGTTGTGATCGATGCTGACGGGCTTAACCTGCTGTCGGCCAATCCGGGCCTATGGAATTTTGTGCCTAAAGGCAGCATCCTGACACCGCACATGAAGGAGTTCGACCGGCTATTCGGCGATCATACCAGCTGGTGGGAACGCCTGCAAACCGGGAGGAAAAAAGCGATGGAGCATGGGGTTTATATCGTACTGAAAAATGACTATACCATCAGTATGACACCGGGTGATAAGCTGTACTTCAACTCGACGAGCAATGCGGCTATGGCCAGCGGCGGTATGGGCGATGTACTGACCGGCGTTATCACTGCTTTGCTGGCACAAGGGTACTCGTCTGAAGATGCCTGCATTATCGGCAATTTTATCCACGGAAAGGCTGGTGACGAACTGGCCCTCCCCAACCGGATGCATGTGGTATTGCCCGGCCGGCTTGCGGCTCAGCTACCGGTTACGATGGCTAAGCTGATGCCATAAAAAAAGCGGCCGTAGTATTATCCGGCCGCCCTTTTAATTAATATTAACTGATCTTATAAAGAACGAAATACTCTTGCTTTGTTTGTTACAAGACGTTTTAAGGCTGTATTTGTTACAACAAGGTATCCCCTGCAATTGTTTTTTAACATAATTTAACAATTGCATGGCATAAACGGCGGTCGCTGGTCAGAAGTTTCAGAATTTCCCGATCGCCATCATTTCATCCATGGTTGGTGACTGACTGCCGCCGCGGGGTTCGAGCGTAACGGCGAAGGCATCGGCATACGCGGTCGGTTTCATTTCGACCATGCCTTTCGAAGTACTGTCAGCGTCAAATACACCCAGGCTCACCGGCTTGCCGCTTACCAGCGCCCACAACTGGTACTGGTGCTGCTTATCGTTGACCGGCATATTGGTATCGTTCATGTCGATCATCACTTTCTTTTTAGCCGGACTCCAGGCTACCATCAGGGAGGATGAGGGCGACTTAGGCGTACCCTGTAATCTGAGCATTTTGAAACTTGGATCCTGCAATACCTTCAGCTCATGATCCATCAGGTTTACGCGGTTGGTAAAATGCTGATTCTGGTTTTGCAATGAAGCGATGAGATTATTGGATGCATCGATCTGGTGATAGGCATTGATGAGCGCCACTACACTCACGATAAGCAAGACAAAGCAGGCCGCAAAAGCATATTTATAGAAGTTCGTCCTGGCCGGCCTGGTTATGGACACTATTCCGGCTTCATTCTCAGACTTTGAAGACGGAAAATTACGGTCGTCGGCCAGGTTAATCACTAAACTGTTCAGTACCCTGTTGCGCAGGTCTTCGTTCGGCTCAACTTCATTTTCACCGGCATATAATTCCATCGCCCGCTCTATCTCCACCAGCTCGGCCTTTATGGCGGGGTGCTTCGCGGCCATGGCTTCCACCTGGAGCCTTTCTGCCGGCGTCACGTCACCCAGAACATAAAGTTCGAGTATTCCTGATTCAATATATGCCTTTATATCTTCCAATTTCAATTAAAATATTTCCTCAACTGTATGATCGCCATGCGCAGGCGCGTCTTGATGGTACCTAACGGCACGCCAAGTTCATCCGCCGCTTCCACATGCGTATAACCTTTAAAATACACCAGATCGAGTATGGATTTTTGTTCGGGTTTCAGGGTCTCCACGAGCTCTTTGATGCCCAAAAGCTCAGGTTTATATGCCGTATTCCTCTGCTCGTCAATGGCAATTACGTTATTTTCAAGTTCCTGGTTTTTATTTTGATTTTTGAAATCTTTCGAACGGATCTTATCGATGGCAAGGTTGCGCGCAATATTGATCATCCAGGTAAATAACCGCCCTTTTTCAGGGCTGTAGCTTGAAAACGAATTCCATATTTTCAGAAAAGTATCCTGTAAAACATCTTCGGCCGCCGCGGTATCGGTAACGATGCGCGATATCACCCCAAAAAGCGATGCCGAATACATATCGTACAAAGCCTCGGCAGCGATCTTTTCCCGGTTGCGTAATGCAAGCACCAGTTCTTCTTCAGACAGTGATATTTTATGCTTTTTGGTCAAGTACGTGAAGGTAATAATGTTCGCTCAAATTTCAAACAAATGCTTTTCGGCATGGTATGAGGAGCGTACCAGCGGCCCGCTTTCCACGTACCTGAAACCCATATCCAGGCCGGTTTGTTTGTATTTGGCAAATTGATCGGGGTGTATCCAGTCAACTACAGGGTGATGACTGCGTGTAGGCTGCAAATACTGGCCCAGCGTCAGGATATGAACACCTGCTTCCAGCAGATCGGACATGGCTTCCAGCACGTCTTCTTCTGTTTCGCCCAAACCCAGCATAATGCCGGATTTAGTCCGTAAACCTGCCTGCGAAATATGTCTTAAGCAATCAAGACTGCGGTCGTATTTGGCCTGTATGCGTACCTCCTTAGTCAGTCGTCTTACCGTTTCCAGGTTGTGTGATACCACTTCCGGACGAACCTCCAGCACACGGCCGAGGTTTTCCCATATCCCTTTAAAATCGGGGATCAGCGTCTCCAGCGTAGTTTCAGGACTTTCGCGGCGTATGGCGTTGATCGTTTCGGCCCAGATGATAGAACCTCCGTCCTTCAGGTCGTCTCGGTCGACCGAGGTGATCACGCAATGCTTCACCTGCATTAGCTTTACCGAGTTGGCCACCCGGTTTGGCTCGTCCCAATCCACAGCATGAGGCCTGCCGGTAGCTACCGCGCAAAAAGAGCACGACCGGGTACAGATATTACCCAGTATCATAAAAGTTGCCGTTCCTGCGCCCCAGCATTCGCCCATGTTGGGGCAATTACCGCTTTCGCAAATGGTGTGCAGCTTATGCGTATCCACCAGGCCGCGCACATGCGCATACTCCTTACCCACAGGCAGCTTCACACGCAGCCAGTCGGGTTTACGCTGAGTTTGGCTGGCGGGTATCACCGGCAATTCGATCATGGGTGCAAAGTTAGTTAAAAACCCCCTATCCCCCTAAAGAGGGAATTTATTTATCAGTATAACGCGAAATATTGCAATGCATTGATCTTTACAGTCCCAATGCCTGAAAAACCGAACTCCTGTAGCTCGAAGCAATCGGTATCTCATTTTGCCGTATAAATACCCGGTTACCCTCAATCCTGGTGATCATGGCTTTATTGACAACAAATGAGCGGTGTACCCTGATGAATATTTCGGAAGGGAGCAGATCCACCAGTGCGGAAAACGACATTTTGGTCATGACGGCCATATCCGCGGTGACTACTTTTGTATAATTGCCCTGCGCCTCGGCATACAGTAAACCGGGATAATCTATTTTATAGGCTTTTCCATCCGACCTGATAAAAAAATAATGCTGTTCCATCGGGGTGCTGAAACCCGGGCTAACCGGCTGTTGCAATTTTTCTTTGGCCTTATCAACAGCGACGATGAAACGTTCGAGAGAAAAAGGCTTGAGCAGGTAATCGCATGCCGCAAGATCGAAAGCGCTTACAGCATACTCCTGGTAAGCCGTGGTAAAAATAATCTGCGGAATGTTTTTTAGCGTATTCAAAAAACCGATACCATTTAATACCGGCATGTTGATATCCAAAAACAGCAGATCGGCTGTATGACTTGACAGAAATGTCCTGGCGTCAAGCGCATTGCCGAATTCGCCGATGATATTCAGAAATGGCAGATGACCGCAATAATTTCTGATGATATTCCGCGCCACGGGTTCGTCGTCTATGATCAGGCAATCTATTTTCATTATTCTTTTATTTTTAAAAGCAGCTCAACATGATACCGGTCCTCTTCGGTGTATTGTTTCAGCCTGTAATCATCGCCGTACACCAGGCCGAGCCTTTTGATCGTATTTTGCAATCCTAAACCTGATTCATCGTCGGCCATAACCTCGCCGCTTTTATCCACGCGGTACGAGTTAACGGTTGCAAAACAGATTGAATTACCGGTAATTTTTAATGAAATACCTATCTCTATCTCTTTTGTTAGCGCATCCTTAGCATGCTTAAATGCATTCTCCACAAAAACTATCAGCACCAGCGGAGCAATTTTGATCTGCGGGTTGCTTACATCTTCGATATCCGCCTTCAA
>DASZWG010000304.1:0-4043 GCA_035546675.1 Mucilaginibacter sp.
AAAGGGTTTGCGCCAATCGGCCTTTTTATCGATCTTAAAATAATTGTTCACATATTGGAAGGTAAAACCAAAGCTGTAGTCCTGCTGATCAGCCCCGCCGCCCCATGCGGGTGCCTGGGCAAAAATGCTTTTGCCTAAACATAGCAACGCAAATAGAAGCAGGTACCTGGTTTTTATCATAATTTAAGTTCCCCTCCTATAAAATAAGGAGTAAGAGTTCAATATCGAACACCGAATATCAAATGATGAATAATGAAGTACTTCGGCGTTCGGCATTCGATATTCATTATTCGATATTCATTCCACCATTATTTAATTCCTGTGTATATCGAACAGATACCAAACGCCAGCGGCCTGCATTTGGTATTTTTAAAACCCGCCTTATCCATTACGGCTGTAAACTTTGCACCGTCGGGAAAAGCGGCTACCGATTCGGGCAGGTAGCTGTAAGCCCTCGCATCTTTCGAGAACAATTTGCCGATACCCGGAGTGACATAGTTGAAATAAAAATTATACAACTGCTTTACCGGGAATACTTTAGGTTTCGAAAACTCAAGCACCACCGCCTTGCCGCCGGGTTTCAGCACCCGGCAAATATCGGTCAGTCCTTTCTCTAAGTCCTCAAAATTCCGAACGCCGTAAGCCACCGTCACCGCATCAAATTCTCCGGCTGCGAACGGCAACCCTTCCGAATCACCCAGTTTTACCTCAAATTGCCCGTTTAAGTTGCGTTTGGCTATTTTTTGCTGTGCAATATCCAGCATCCCCTGCGATATATCCACGCCGATGATCTTTTCTGGCTTCAGTATTTTCAATGCCTCGAAGGCAAAATCGCCCGTGCCGGTAGCCACATCCAGCATCAGTTTAGGACGATCCTCTTTCAGCTCATTGATAGCCTTTTTCCGCCAGATGATATCAATGCCGAGCGAAAGAAAGTGATTCAGGAAATCGTAGGTTTTGGATATATTGTTGAACATGTCGGCCACCTGCTGCTTTTTGGTGCCCTGCTCGTGGGTATACGGAATAACGGTTTTGCTCATTTCGGGCAAAGATAGGGTTTTGGTTGGAGTGGTTGTAGCCGTTGTATTAGTTGTATTGGGGATTTTCCCCTCTACCTACGTCACCAGGGGCGTACAAGTTTTCACGCTACTTGATTCGGATGTTCAATTTTGATTCATTTAAAATTTCAAATTTTCACCGATCGAAATATCTAACTTTAGCAAACCTTTGTTACAATGAAGTTTATAACACTGATTTTGTCATTGGCAATTTCGATAGTAATAAGCTATATTCTTTTTATCCCATCCAGTGCTATCAATCTTTTGATTGATGTGCTTATAAGTGATAAGAATGAGGTTATTAAGCTTTGCGATTTTGCCCTATCCAATTTGATATTTTTCATTATTTTCAAGGTATTAACTATGTTGAGTAAGCAAATCAATAACAAATCCTAAAGTCGACTGTTAAATTTACACATTTTTCAATCTTGAAATTTTGACCCAATATACGTCTTACCTTAGTATCGATGAACCTTAATATTCGCGACGAAGTTTTACCACTCTGTTTTGTCTTATTCGCCATCTCTCTGTAATTTAGGGATAAGAGCTTTCGTAACGTATTATGGCTAAACCGTGCTCCATGAACTACTTGCCGGCCAGCGCCAGCAACCCGTGCAAATCCAAACGCCGCGTAAACATGGTCAGGTTACCTTCATCATCCTTCGGCCACTGATCGCGCGGGCGGTCCCAATACAGCTCAACGCCGTTACCGTCGGGGTCGTCTAAATAAATGGCTTCCGATACGCCGTGATCGGATGCACCGGTAATGGGGTATTTGGCGTCGATCAGTCGCTGCAAAGCCACTGCCAGGTCTTTTCTTTCGGGATATAATATGGCGGTATGGTACAAGCCGGGTGCACTGGCCGGTGCGGGCAGCTGACCTTTGCTATGCCAGGTGTTGAGGCCGATATGGTGGTGGTACCCTCCCGCCGAAATAAACGCCGCCTGGTCGCCGTATTTCATCACCAGTTCAAAACCCAGCAGGCCGCAATAAAAATCTATCGACCGCTGCAGATCGCTCACCTTCAGATGCACATGCCCGATACGGGTTGCCGGGGGTATTTTATAGTCTTCCATTTCAAATTATATGTTTAAACATCAAATTTAATCATTATTATTCAGCTAATTAAAGATCATGAAAAACATTTACAATAGCGTGGTAATCATACATGGCAAAAACTAATCTCCGGTCAACTGATCTCTAATCGCTATCTTTGCTCTATGATCGTTAAATCGGCCGAATTTGTTTGCAGCAATACCCAGATATCGAAACTGCCGCCACCGGTAAAACCGGAATATGCATTTATCGGGCGGTCGAATGTGGGCAAATCGTCGCTCATCAATATGCTTACGGGCAAGAAGGGATTAGCCAAAACTTCGCAAACGCCCGGAAAAACGCAGCTGATCAATCATTTCCTGATCAACAGCGACTGGTATCTGGTCGACTTACCCGGTTACGGCTATGCGCGCACGTCCAGAAGCAAAAGAGAAGACTGGAATAAATTCATCCGCACTTACTTAGATAAGCGCGAAAGCCTGCAATGCGTGATGGTGCTGATCGACAGCCGCCTCGAACCGCAAAAGATCGATCTCGACTTTTGCAACTGGCTGGGCGAAAAAGGACTGGCCTTTGTGCTGATATTTACCAAAGCTGACAAACAATCCAGCGTCAAAACCGATCAGAACCTGGCTAAATTTAAAAAGGCATTATTAACTACCTTTGAGGCCGTGCCAGATTATTTCATCACATCATCCGAAACCCAAACCGGCCGCGACGAGGTGCTGGGCTTTATTGATGAAGTGAATAAGAGGTTTGAGAATATCGAACACTGAACACCGAATAATGAATGACGAAGTTAACCGTTCCACTTCGAAATTCGATATTCGGCATTCGATATTCATTATTAAAAAATTGAATGAAAAAGTATTTTTCACTTGTGCTGTTTGCACACACCATTTTTGCGCTGCCGTTTGCCATTATCGGCTTTTTCCTGGCGGTTACTACAACGGGCAACCATTTTAACTGGCTTAAGCTGGTATTTATGCTGCTGTGCATGGTGTTTGCCCGCAATTCGGCCATGGCCTTTAACCGTTACCTTGATCGTCACATCGACGCCGTTAATCCGCGAACCAAACAGCGCGATATTCCCGCCGGTCGCATCAGTGCATCATCCGCCCTCGCATTTACCATTATCAATTGCTGCCTGCTGGTTATTACGACGTTTTTTATCAACAGGCTGTGTTTTTACCTGTCGCCGGTAGCCCTGCTGGTGGTTTTGGGTTACAGCGCCACCAAGCGTTTCACGCTCCTGTGCCACCTGGTGCTGGGCCTCGGACTATCGCTCGCTCCTATCGGCGCTTATTTGGTTGTCGCGGGCAAATTTGCCGTGCTGCCCATATTTTTTTCTCTGGCTGTATTGTGCTGGGTAAGCGGGTTCGATATCATCTACGCCCTGCAGGACGAAGAATTTGACCGCAGCCAGCAACTGCATTCAATCCCCGCACATTTGGGTAAAGAAACCGCGTTGCGGCTTTCGACATTGCTGCATATTCTTTCGGCCGCGTTCATTATTCTGCCTGCCTTCTTCACGCCGGTAAGCTGGCCTTACTACATCGGCATCGCATTTTTCTGCACCATGCTCGTGTACCAGCACCGCTTGGTAAAGCCGAACGACCTGAGCCGCGTTAATTTCGCGTTCATGACCACCAACGGCATCGCCAGCGTGGTGTTTGCCGTTTTCTTTTTGCTCGACCGGGTTTTCACCACGCACCTTTTGGGATTGTAAATGAATAGGGGTAAGTTTGTGTATGGATGTTTCGAACGCGCTTGCCATCTTCCGGAAATGCCTTGAAAAGTATGTTGAATTCAACGAGGCCGAATGGATCATTTTTTCGCAGCACCTCAGCTTCAGTACCCTGAAAAAGAAACATTATTTTGCCGAACCTGAAAAAGTATGCAATAAAGTGGGCTTTATCGTGACCGGC
>DASZWG010000305.1:0-4172 GCA_035546675.1 Mucilaginibacter sp.
CCAGGATCGACTGGCTGTCGGCTCCATGCTCGGCCTGTGCCAGCAGGTCGGCAGCCACAAACTCAGGAACCGCGCTTTCATCGGCGATCACTAAAACTTCCGAAGGCCCGGCAGGCATATCGATTGCCGTATTCGTTGTCGACTGAATAATGGTTTTGGCCCTGGTTACGTATTGATTGCCCGGACCAAATATTTTATCAACTTTCTGGATGCTTTCCGTTCCGTAAGCCATTGCCGCAACAGCCTGGGCGCCTCCAGTCAGGTATATTTTTTCGATCCCAAGCAACTGCGCCACATAAGCAATGTAAGCATTCACCTTACCGTCCTTTTGCGGGGGTGAGCAAACAATGATTTCACGGCACCCTGCTATCCTGGCCGGGATGCCCAGCATCAGGAAGGTACTCGGCAAAACCGCTGTACCGCCCGGAATATACAGGCCAACCTTTTCAATTGGTCTTAATTCGCGCCAGCAGGTAACTCCCGGCATGGTTTCAACCTGGTCTTCTGTCTTTAGCTGCGATCGGTGGAACTTATAAATATTATCGTAAGCCGTTTGCAGCGCCTGCTTTTGCTCGGTGGTTATGGTTGAAGCTAACCCGGCCAGCTCATCCTTTTCAATGACCAGGCTCTTTAGTTCAACTTTATCAAATTTAGCGGCATATTCCAGTAAGGTCCTGTCACCATTAGCGCGGACATTTTGTATCACATCCTCCACTACGGCGCGTATCTCATCAGCCGGATCAGCATTCCGCTGAACCAGTTTCTGAATATCTGCTTTACTTAAATCGGAATAATTGTATGTTTTCATACCCCCTAACCCCCTAAAGGGGGAATTTATTTTGCGTCGCCCAACCTCCTCCTTCAGGGGGCTGGGGGGCTTGAGTTACAAAATTATCTTCTCTATCGGCATTACCACGATGCCCTGTGCGCCTGCTTGTTTCAACTGGCTTATCCTGTCCCAGAAGTCTCGCTCGGGTATTACCGTATGCACCGCCACCCAGCCTTCCTCGGCCAGTGGTACTACCGACGGGCTTTTTACTCCCGGCAGCAGTTTGGTTATGGCCGGCAGATTGGCTTTTTCCACATTCAGCACCACGTATTTCGTTTCGGCTGCGCGCATAACGGATTGTACCCGCTGGATCAGCTCCTTTACCAGTTCCTCATTTTCGCTGCCCTTGCGGCCGATCAGTACCGCTTCGGACGACATCACATCGGCAAAAGGTTTCAGCCCGTTGCTTTTGAGCGTGCCGCCGGTCGATACCAGGTCGCATATCGCGTCGCTCAGTCCCAGGCCCGGCGATATTTCCACCGAACCGGAAATGGTACGTATATCCGCCTCGATGCCATGCTGTTTCAGGAATTTTCCCAGTATTACCGGGTAGGTCGTCGCGATGGATTTGCCGTGCAATTCGGACAGATCCTTAGGGTGCTCGGTATTGGGCACCGCAATTTTAAGCGAACATTTGCCGAAGCCCAGTTTTTGCAGGTAACTTACTTCAACCTCGGTTTCCTGTATCACGTTTTCGCCTACGATACCCAGGTCGGCGATGCCGTCCTGTACATATTCGGGGATATCGTCATCCCTCAGGAATAAGATCTCTAACGGGAAATTGGATACGGGTGATATCAGCGAGCTCTTGTAATTTTCAAAATTAAGGCCGCAGTTTTTTAGTAATTCAACTGATTTTTCGTTGAGCCGTCCCGATTTCTGGATGGCTATTTTGAGTGTTTTCACAATGATCTTTTAAACTATAAACTAAACGGTTGGGGTTATTTCACGCAGAAACAATACATTATCTTATCGCCTGGTGGCGATGGTGCAGATGAAGATGATGTAGCCTGTAACCGTTCATTTTTGTATAGTTAAGCTATAGACGAAGTGCTGCAAAGATAGGGACTTGAACGAAAAATCAAAATAAAATGTTATTTGTATGTATTCAATAAATCACCTTGAATTAACCCAATTGCAATTGTTGAAAGCAATGATAATACAAATATTAAAAAGCAAATTATTACTCCGGTTTTAGCACCAAATTTAAATGGCCTGTATTGCGGTGAAATAATATATTCATACCGCTTTCTCCGTACGTAGATATAATTAAATACTTGTATTGTAACAATCCCACCTGCCATAAATAAAAAGATGGTGTACTTATTATCTAAAATGTTTATTTTAAAAATTAGAAAGCAAAAAATTTCGAGGCAGACGAATAGAATAAAGCTGGCTGATATGCCAGCCAAAGTTGCGGCTCTTTCTAATGGGGTTTGCCATGTAAAATCTGTTACCTTTCTTTTTTCGAAAGAGGCCATCGGGTAAAAAACCATGAAATCGAAAAGTCTCACTTGCGAATGATTTATGAAGGCTTAATTATACTATATCTAAATACAGAGTTTATAAATATTAAAGCTATCTCAGAGATGTAGCATCAAAATATTTTTTTGTTCCTATTTCTCATTACACAAATAAACTTCGCCTTCCTTTTTTTTCACCAATTGCTGTAGCTTTTTATGCAGCATAATGTTTTTCAGGTCGATCAGCTCGCTGTTGTACAGCGAGTCGAACCAAACCACGTAAAAGTGCTTACGCTGGTAAAAGTCGTTGACTTTATTCTTAAAATATTTATGCGGAACCAGTTTGGACGATAACCCTGTACAAAGGTAAACCGCTTCGTTCGCATCCGAGAATATGGGAACCTTAGGATCGAACATATTCTTGTGAGCCTTCAGGTAAGGCGCAAATTCCGATTTGTTCCAGCTATCGTCGCTGTAGCCTGGCACACCATAGCCGTCTTCGTCATACCAGCGCTGGTAATCGACCATCACTGTCGAATATTCGAACAGCAGCATGGCAATGATGGCCACGCCTGCAAGAGAATACCTTAATGGTTTTTTCCGCACATCTTTCAATACGTCGGGTACCCAGCTTGTGCACGAAATAAGCAGGGGGATGAACACAGGAGCCAGCAGCCGGCTGTCAATGGTTTCGTATCGCGTAATACTCGCCGAAACGATGATAAAAAGCGCGTAAACCAGCGCAAATGTGATCACGATGTTCTCGTAACTGTTGATGCGCCGCTTCCAGGTCTTCCACGCCAGTATAGCGATCAGGGCCAGCAGAATTACGCTTGTAATTGGCACGGCCCATGCGTCGGCTTTGTCGCTCAGGCTGCCCCAGTCGTTGATGACCGTGCCGACATAGTACAAATTCTTAAAAAAAGGAGTGATAGACGGTTCGCGTGTACCGGTGCTGAGACCCGTCGCGATGGCATTCATCAGGAGGTTACCCGCCAGCAGCGAAACGGATACAAAACCATATAAGAATAAATGGCTTATTTTTTTGCGCATAGTAAGCTCGTAGTCCAGCAAAATGAGTAATCCGCCGGTTGCTACAATGGTTACCCCGGCGTAGCGGGTAATGCAGCTAATCGCCGTAATAATCGCCGCGATCATCAGCATGCGTATGCTGTGCGTATGCGTATACTTCCACCAGGCGATGATAAAAAACAATATTTCGAGGATGAACAGGGTTTCGGACCACAGGTAGGAATATATCTCAAGCAATGCCGGGCTCAGGATAATAGCGATCAGTACAAGCCACTTGTAGATGCGCGAATGTGACATGAACCTTTCCATGATCCACCCGCTCGTAAATATTACCCCGGCAAACAGGAACCGGTTGATCATGGCGCCTGCTTCCATCGGGTTGATGCGGGAAAAGAATTCGATCACCCCCAGGAAGAAGGGATAAAATACCGGGAAAAACGTGATGGGCGTTTTATTAAAGGTCATCATGTTACCATGCGCCTGGAAACTGTCGGCAGCGCTGGCATACATGATCGAGTCGGGTGAAAGACCGACGCCGCTATAAGAGGTGTAAATATAGATGGCGTAAAAACCGATACACGCGGCTATGAACGAATCCAGGTTGGTGAGGTAACGGGTTAGTTTCATTCTTTTTAGTTGTATTAGTTGTAAAAGTTGTATCAGTTATATTGGTTTTACTTCAAGATTTTAAGAAACTAATGCAACCAATACAACTAATATAACCAGTACAACCCAAAAATCAATCGATCAAATTCAAAACTTCACTAACCGGCTGGTCGCTGTTAATTAATATGCCTTTCACCCCGGCCGCCGTTCCCGCTTCAACATCGCGCTCCCGGTCGCCTATA
>DASZWG010000306.1:0-3499 GCA_035546675.1 Mucilaginibacter sp.
TATCGGTGTGATCAACCTGCTGAAAAAGGAAAAAGACGAGGTGCGGCAGGATGAATATTTCCAGATACTGAAATATTGTTCCGATCACATGCTTCACCAGGTGAATAATATTCTTGACTTCAACAAGATCGAGGCAGGTAAACTGGAGATACACCCGATCGAACTTAACCTGCGGCAATTGCTGATGAATGTGGGAACCCCTTTTATTGCGCTTTTCCGCGAAAAAGGAGTCGATCTGAAAGTAGAAGCCGATCCGGGGCTGGACGTGACCGTGCTGGCTGATGATGTGCGGCTGATACAGATCTTTAATAATCTTTTTTCGAACGCGCTCAAATTTACCGACAGCGGCTATGTTAAACTCGCAGCCGTTTGTAAAAACAAAGATCGGTTTGGCGTCGAAGTCGGTTTCAGTGTGGAAGACACCGGTCTGGGTATTGCCCGCCATGACCAGGAAAAAATATTCGAGCGCTTTGGCCAGGTATACCACGAGGATACCAAGAAAACAGGAACCGGCTTAGGGCTGACGATCTGCGTAAGGCTGCTTAAGCTGATGGGAAGCCAGTTAAAGCTGGAAAGCGAAGAAGGAAAAGGCAGCCGGTTTTCGTTCGACTTAAAATTTGAACAGGTGAGCGACAGGCACTTTTCAAAACCGAATGAAATGAACGGTGACAACCTGGCCGGCATAAAGGTATTGCTGGCCGAAGATAACCAACTGAATATGATGGTGGCAAAGAAGATCCTGAAGGGTTTCGAGGCTTCAGTAACTCCGGCTTATAACGGGCGGGAAGTACTGGACGAGCTTAAAAAAGACGCGGCCTATGATGTGATACTGATGGATCTTGAAATGCCGGTAATGAGCGGTTACGACGCCATTTACGAAGTTAAAAAACTATATCCGGGCATACCGGTCATTGCTTTTACGGCCTCATTGGTAGATCAAAAAATGTTATCGGACCTGATCGAAAGCGGTTTTTCCGACTGCATGCTGAAGCCCTTTCAACCGAGGCAGTTACTGTCCGATGTGAAAAAGCATCTTATAAAGCCGGGTATTCACCTGAACTGATCTATTTTATTTTCCGCAGAAAAGGCTCATTCTCCAGGAACAGCAGGAAATTATCCGGATCAGCGATGATCTTATCATGCTCGTGCAGGCTATGGATAAATACCAGCCTGTTGTTCTGCAGCAACGGGGGCGTTACCGCGCTTTCTTCGGTCGAAATATAAGCCAAACCGGCTGTGTCCAGTTGCTTCATCATGCTCCGGGTCTCGTCGTCGGTACCGCCGTGATCGGTATACAGATCGATAAAGCGGTGCGCGCGATCAGCCTTTATCCACGCCATAAACTTTTCCGTTTCGGCATACAGGGCGTCGAACAGGATCGTTTCGTCAACCTTCATCTGCCCGTTCTGAATCATCCGCGCCATCACCCGGTAGGCCCCGCTGTGGCCGGCTAATAAAATATGACCCGGTTTGCATCTTTCGGGTACCAGGCTCTTGGCTTTCAGCCCGTTCATGACATCGGCCACTAACTGCTTAAACACGCCGGGGTTTTCCAGCTTGCCCCCATAGCTGTCGGGCGAGTCTTTGGCGGTTTCGGCCAGCACAAGCACGGCATTAAGCCCCGAGGCCAGGAATTGCCGTGTAAGCTGATATTTTATTGCCGCAGTATCCACGTTATTCCGCCAGCCGTGAAACCAGAAAACGAGGTCGACTTTTCTTTTTGCATCGAGATCTTTGGGGGCGATGATCAGCACGGTGCTGTCGTTATAATGATCCGCGAAATTGTAAAGCACCTTGTCGTAAACATGTCCTTTGGCGCGGCCGGTATCGGGGAAGGATGTGTGTGAAGAATAAATATGAAAAATAACACCCTCCTGCTGCGTCTGACCGAAGCAGTTCGGAACCATAAAAGCCAGAAGGATCAATGTGGCAAGGCAAAAAATACAATGTCTCATTTGGTAAAGATAAAAATTGCTTTTAATGATTTAGCCAGTTGCGATAAGCGCTGAGGAAACATAATTATTACGGGAAATATGTATAAGGCATAATGAGCTGGCTATTGTTCTCTACCGGTTTCAGCTTCGCTGCTCACTTCATCAGCGGATGCCGGGAACTTTAGATGCTTTGCTGCAACGGGTTTGGCCCGCATCAGCTCATGTAATGCAAGATTGGTATCCTTCCAGGTGAATAGTTTTTTTGGCGGCTCGGCAGAACTGTCTGCCTTGCTGAAAAATGAAAGAATATTTTTCTTAAGCGGAGAAGATGTGTACTCAAACTTATTCTTATCCAGCCCGATCACTAACTGGCTGTAACTCTGATCGGCCAATCCATATTCACCATATACTGTAGGTTTGCCCGTATCGAAATCCATATCCTTAAGGCTGACCTTATCTTTGTCACGCAATTTATCCAGGAAAATACTGTAATGGACCAGCGAAGTATCGAAGGCTCTGATGAAAAGTTTTTCTCCTTCAGGCCCCGGAGGTTTAAATTTCAAAGCACGCAAGGGTCCTACCTTAGGTAAAATGCTGATCAGAAAAGCGGTTATCCTGTTCCTTAAATTAGGCCGCTCACGGTCACGGCCGTATTTTTGGTAGTATTCTCTTCTTCTCATCCGGTAATGGAACCTGCGGGCCGTCATTCCCGGTTCATTTTTTCGTATATCGCTCTTTTTCAATGCCCATGCCGTACGCGTCAAGCCCGGTAACAAGGTGCGCACCGTCCACCTGAATGTGGCAATATTAAGATCGAGCTTACCATTAAGCAGGCTGTCCAGGTCCTCACCGTAAGTGATCAAAAAAGCTCTTTCCAGTACCGGTTTTGCTACTTCGAAACCAATAAAATCATGGTATGCCTGTGATGCATAATTGCCCCTGGCCATTTGCAGCACATCAAAGCCAAATTCCATCCGGCTATGGTAAATGGGGTATTCCTCGTAGGTGACAACCTTGCCGTATTTCTTTTCCACTTTCGGGTAAACTATCGGCTCAACAACATTGGTAGCCAGAGAATGACCATACTCATCGGTAAAATAATGAGAAATAGCTCCTAAGGCAAAAGCATATTCGTCTATATTCTGCGATTCCCTGACCAGGTTCGTCATAAAATCGCCCGTTCTGACATAGTGTACTAAATTGGTAAAATATACACTGCCGAACGGGAAATAACCCATGTCGGGCATCAGGCTGCCCCCGTAAGCATAGGCGTGAGCTTCTTTTAATTGTGCATCGGTTGCATCAGGGTATCTTTGTTTCAGCAGCGGTACGATAGAGGTTTTCCAACTGGCGTCAATTACGGCTAAATGCGCAAACACCGAAAAGGCACGCACGCGCTTTACCGAAAACAGGCAAAATAGAATGCTGATCGTCAAAAACTTATAAAAGCCAGGCAGCTTCATGAACGGGTTAAAACAAGTATCAGAGTAAATATCAAAAGCGCTTAAATTGTTTTAGCTGTCTGAAAATTCCATATTTGATTGATTTAAATACATGCATTAAGA
>DASZWG010000307.1:0-1862 GCA_035546675.1 Mucilaginibacter sp.
TGCTCGGCGCCAGCAGCATGTTCATCGAGATACAGGATTCGCTGAACATTATCTGGCGGGTAAAGGCCAAACCTAAAAAAGGCTGGCTACAACTACTCAAGAACCGCTTCCTTTCCTTTTCGCTGATCATTGCCCTCGGATTTTTGCTGCTAGTGTCGCTGATCGTCAACCTGGCCATCAACGCGCTCAGCACCAGGCTTGAACATTTTCTGCCACAGGTTACCGTTAGCCTTTTTAATCTCGTCAATATGTTTGTAACGCTGCTGGTGATCTCGGTTCTTTTTGGTATCATATTCAAGTTTCTGCCCGATGTTAAAATAAAATGGCGCGACGTACGGTCGGGTGCAATATTTACCGCCCTGTTATTTATGGTCGGCCAGTATCTTATCGGGCTGTACCTGAAAGGTACCGCGCAGGGTTCGGCCTACGGGGCTGCCGGGTCGCTAATCGTGATCCTGATATGGATATATTACACCGCGGCCATTTTATACATTGGCGCTGAGTTTACTGAAGTTTATGCAGAAGCGATCGGCAGCAGTATCGAACCCGCTGAATATGCAGTGCATATCATGCAAACAGAAATAGAACACGAAGTAACTGAATTACCGCCGCAAAACCCCGATATTAAAGATGATCTGAAAAAGCCGGTCAAAACCTAAAAATTATCATGAATGTAAGTCATGATCCTGACCATCTCGTCGCGTATTTCCCGGCTCGGCCTCGTGAAATTGTTGTTCATAAATGAAAAGGCAAGATGATGCCCCTTGCGGGTTACCAGGTAACCGCTTTCGTTGTGATTATTCATCAGGGTGCCTGTCTTGGCCCAAATGAACGGTTTACCGTTATCCGTTTTATAAGCGCTCCTGATCGTGCCGGCAACACCCCCGGCCGGCAATAAACTGTGCAGCAGGCTATCATCATTCATTTGGTCGGATATCTTGCATAAAAGGGCGACAATGCTTCGCGGCGTAAAAAGGTTGAAGCGTGAAAGGCCCGACCCGTCAACCCATTGCGGAGCATCGGGCAGGTCGGCAAGAAAATGGGTTTTGGAATATTGTATGACCGAATCGGTATTAAGGATATGGAACTTTCTTGAGGAACACACCAATAACAATTGCTCGGCAATGAAATTGTCGCTTGGCTGCAGCATGTGCCTATATACCGTATCGGCATTCGCATCATAAATAATTTTAGCGTTCGTATCCAAAGGCACGTGCACTTCCACAACCGGCTCCTTGAGCGTATCCTGCAATAGCCAGGTAGTCATGTCGGTGCTTGTTTTCCAGGGTATTTCCTGGTGATATCCTTCGGGAACAGGCATTGCAGGATATACAAAAGTATTATCGAGAAAATCGCGCTGTACATGAAACCTTTCGGGTTTGTAATTGCTGTCACATTTCAGGTACATGCTCAGCAGAGATGGAGTAATCTGCAGCTTACCGTTTTTACCGGCCGACAATACAGCCACATTATCTTCTATCGGTAATTCATCGATCTCGGCCTGGTAATAATCATTATAATCATCCCATGCCCAGCCTGCGCCGTAAAAATCGTTCTGGTATATGCCTGAAGAAAAAAACAGCTTCTTCCCGGAGTTTTTAAGAAAATTACAGGCATTCGCCGCTTTAAGCCCCGTCTGCAAAAACGAGGGATCGCCTGTTCCCCAGAATATAAGCGAATCGCCATGGACGACATACCTTAAAGCGGGGATCGAATCGCCCAGCATTCGCAGACAAGTATAGAATGTGAACAATTTTGTGTTCGAAGCGGGCGTATAGTATTTATCGGCGTTCCGTTCATAGATCATCTTTTTCGCATCCATATCATAAAGCGCGAACCCGGTAAAATGATCGTTAACGATC
>DASZWG010000308.1:0-2775 GCA_035546675.1 Mucilaginibacter sp.
CGCCTTCTGCCCAAACCTTTCCGCCATGTTTGGTGATGATGCGCGAAACAATGGCCAGTCCGATGCCTGTACCGTCAAATTCTTCCTGTGCGTGCAGCCGCTGAAAAACCCCGAATAGTTTATCAGCAAAACGCATATCAAAACCAGCGCCGTTATCTTTTACAGAAAAAATGATCTCGTGGTTTTTTTCTTCGGAAGTTATCCAAACGGCCGGATTCTCTTTTTTCGACGAATATTTGAGCGCATTGGCTACCAGGTTCTGCATTACCTGGCGCAGCAGATTGTGATCCCCGTAAGCGGGGTGAAGCTCGCTTATTGTGATCTGAGCCCGGTGCTCCATCGATTTGTTCAGTTCAGCAATTACGTCACTGGTCAGTTCGTTCATGTCAACTACTGTTTTTTGGATATCTCTTCTTCCCAATCGCGCAAAAGCCAGCAGATCGTCGATCAGCATACCCATTTTAGTCGTATTGTATCTCACTACTTCGATGATGCGTTTGCCCTCATCGTCAATGGTGCTTTCATAGTCCTCTTTCAGCATTTGAGTATACCCCTGTATGGCCCGGAGCGGCGCCCTGAGGTCGTGCGACACGGTATAGGAAAAAGCTTCCAGTTCCTTATTGGCAGCCTGGATGCGCAACTCGGCTTCGCGGCGCATGATCTCTTTCTTATTCAGTTCCCGGATGTTGAACCATACCATGATGAGAAAAATGATCATCGTAAAAAGGATCAGGATGGCCGTTCCCAGTTCCAGCGAAAACACGCCGTCCCATGCAGTATAAAGCCTGAAAAGGCCCAGTACCTGCGGTATAAATATGGCAGCCGGTATCAGCAGCCTTGCTGAAGTGGCGCCGGTCTCGGTACTGGTAAAAGCGGCCATCAATCCCCTGCGCGGATGTGCAAAGAATATGGCAGTTGCCAGCAGCAGAAAGCAAAGAGCTGTATGAATTGCCATAGGGATATATTTCAGTACCCCGTAAAAGGCCTGTACCCGGTAAATGTAACCGAGCAGCGACAGCATACCGATCGTGCTGATTAACAAAGCAATATACTGCGAAGGCATACGGCCCCCTTTTGTTGTTTTATTAATAAACAGAATAGCCACTCCCACAGCTAAAAAAGCCAGAGCCGTGTTCGGGGCCATACGGTTGCTGATATTACCGAGGAGGTCTGCTTTGATCCGGTCGGGGAACAGCCATGAATCAATATGCGTATTGATACCCGAAACAACGCCATACATTTTAACGGTGCCGATGATGATCACCAGGTAAGCGGCCGCATAAGCGATGTTTTTGGCTTGTCTTGTGATATCGGAGCGGGTGAGTGTAAAAAGAGAGAATGAGGACAGCACAAAACACAGTGCGGTGACCGGGTTCATGGCCACCAGTTTGGGTATGGGCCGCTTAAGGATGCCTACGTTAAAAAGCCATCCTGCCAGCACCAGTGAACCGATGATGCCAGTAGCAGCCGTAAGCCACCTGCCCCATCTCTGTAATGAATGTTTAAGAATGTACCGGTCTGTCAACGAAACACTTCTCATGTTGTATAACATTTAAGGCAGGCATACCGGTGGTAAAACTAAGAATACAGGATTGAAATATGACATTGATAATGTTTGGGTTTAGTTATGATTAGCTAAAGTAAGATTATGATACTATAATAACAATACCTTATAATGGTTACATAAAGAGCTTTTGGTTTCGAAACATTTGTTATATTCAGTTCAAAAAGGATACCATGCAATCCTCAGCAAAAAACCCTGACGAGTACGTTGCTTCGCTGCCGCCCGAAAGACGGGAGGTGATAAGTAAACTAAGAGGAGTTATAATTAGAAACCTACCGCAAGGTTTTGAAGAGACGATGGGCTATGGCATGCTCGGGTATGTTGTGCCGCATTCTCTTTACCCAAAAGGGTATCATTGTGACCCGAAAGTGCCCTTGCCATATATCAACCTGGCCTCGCAGAAAAACTTTATTGCCCTGTATGCGATGCCCCTGTACAGCACCGGTAAACTGCACGAGTGGTTCGCAAGCGAATACCCCAAACATTGCCGCACTAAGCTGGATATGGGTAAGGCGTGTGTCCGGTTTAAGAAATTGGATGATATACCTTACGATCTGGTTGGTGAGCTGGCCTCTAAACTAACGCCGCAGCAGTGGATTGAAATTTGTGAAAGTGTGATAAAACGATAAGGTCAGCATTTCACTAAACTTCCTGCCCGGAAGTTGCCAGATGGAGGATAGCCCCGTTAAGCTGAAAGAAATCATCCGAGATCGTGTCAGGTACTAAATCAGCCTGTTGCCGGGATAAAACGGTGTTGTGATTGTTCCAATCCTCAATATCGATCAGGCCGGGTTCAGTATGATAATGTGTATCGTCGTTGGGGCATTTTACGGAGTACTCACCTCCGCCCGTATGCGCAATAACCGGTTGAGCGCCGCAAAACCGGCAAGGTACGTTGGTAATAGCTTTGGGGATAACGATATAATCGCTCATAAGTAAATCTAATACGCAATCCCTTGAAATAAAGTTACCTTATGACTAAGCCTGAGCAATTTGATGATCAATTTATCACCGTAAAATCGTTACAGAGCCCGAAAGTTGCTTCATGCCTTCCTGCGGATCGATAATATAATAATAGGTCCCGTTGGGAAGTGCAGAACCATGATAAGTCCCGTCCCATGGCCGTGCATAGCCTTTTGACTGGAATACGAGGCTGCCATTGCGCGCGTAAATTGACACGATACATCGCGGGAAATAAGTTAACGAGGCGA
>DASZWG010000309.1:0-3571 GCA_035546675.1 Mucilaginibacter sp.
GAAGCCGCACCAACAGCGAAAAGAGTAACCGTACTGCCGCCAAAATTATATTTCAGTGCTCTCCATTTCAGGAAAACCGTCAGGTCCTGTATCCCGGTCTGATCGTGCAGCGTGCCTTGCGATGCGTGCGTTGTAACATACGGCACGCCGGCAGTTACAATGAGGTTATTGGTTATACCATAGGTACCCATGATGGAATACATATTGGCGCTGAATGTCCCGATGTTACCGTTACTGCGCCAAAAGGTTCCTTCCCAGTAATGGTCCCAGGTTGTGTTGCTGTACGTCACACCGGTACAGATATAGTTTTTCGGGATCATGATCCCGTCATTTTCTGTTTGCGCCGATGCAGGCAGGGTCATTGCCGGCAAGCAGGCCAAAACAATAGCGCATTTATACAAATGCATTGCTAAAGGTTTCATTGGTCTTTAGTTAAGCCTTAAGTTGAAATGATGATGATGATCTGATGCAACTGTCAATCCATCGCAAATGCCTAAGCGAAAAGATTACAGCAGCATAAAGGGAAGCACTACTGCCTGTCTGAAGCTGGCTTTAAAGCGTTTTAAAATCTGAAGCAGCATAAATACAATGGCTTAAATAAAACGCATATACATGCGAAATACATCCGCGTGCAAAAGCAAGGACCAGACAGGTAAGTAGTTTAGCAGGAATGATTTGGCGGCTCGCCGGGAGATTCAATATAAGGATGTTCGGGGTGTATTTTTTCTTTTGTGACAACCGGATTTATTTGCTCGGCAAATTGCCGGTAATCGCATTTGATGACCTGGTATACGTTATCATAACCCTGATCCACCTTCTTGGAAACAGGTTCAGGGCCTTTTTTGCTTAAAGGCACATCATTCAGGTTTTTGGCAACGATCAGGTTTCCTTTTACCAGCAGGTCTTTCACGTGGTTAGGTAAACACAACAGCGACATTGTATCCCTGGTCATTTTCAGGCCTACGTAGTTGTAATAACCGTCATTCAGTTCGATCTGCCCTGTAATATGTTCATATTCAGACCAATCCTGTATAGTTGGCATGTGAACGGGTATCTTCAGTTCGATCAGGTTTGCTGAACCATTCTTCTCGCTGTACATCTTTTTGACGATCTGCACGTCCGACTGATGTATCAGGTATTTGAATGCCAAATCATATCCCCCCATGTTGAACAGGAATACGCCGAGGACCAATATTGCCGCCAGTTTTTTCAAGAAAGGTCTATAATCAATGGTTACCAAAGGGTGAAAGTATAAAATGGAATTATAAAATGCAAAATATATGTTACAATTCTGAAAAATGTACTTTAAGGAAATGTGCTTTAAATGGTGTAAATGACCTTACCGGCTATCCTGCATCGTACCATTCGTAGATTTTTCAGCAAGATTTTTTCAAGTAAAACATCTTGATAAAAAAATAACTGTGAACTTTAATTAAAGTTAGTTACCTTTAAAACGTCCCTAGTCCCTATCGATCTGACTTACCCCGCTGTCACCATCCTGGTGTTATCGTCATACTGATGGGTTTGAGGTTAAAAACTATCAATTCAATTCAGCTATGAAAAAACTTACGCTTCTGATGCTGCTGGCAGTTTCTGTGCTAGCGTCATGTCAAAAAAACAACACCCCTGAGCCGGATACATCCTTGAAAAAACCAGGGGCAAATGAGTTAGCGTTACTTGCCTGCAATAAAAAACCGCCTATTCCACCAGGTACAGACGTATACATAGCTGGTGAACATAGTGGCGGCTATTCCACTGTAGCCGGTTATTATAAAAATGGCATATTTATCCGTGTTGCAGATGATACCCTGGTAAACTCCGAGGCTTATGGCTTAGTCGTTGCCGGAAATGATGTGTACGTAGCGGGTGCAGAGCCGGCACCGGGCAGTAAAAATTTTAAAGCTGTGTATTGGAAGAACGGTGTGAGTCATTTTCTCGATTACGGATGTGGCAATGGTTATTCGACCGCCAACGATATTGCTGTAGTTGGAAATGATGTGTACGTTATTGGTGATTATACCGATTTGAACACGCACCACACATCAGGAATAATCTGGAAGAACGGGATAGCACACAATCTTGACTTCAACGGGTATCAAACCGGGGCAAGGGGTTTGGCTGTAAAGGGGGGTGATATATATATTTCGGGTTATTCGTCGGGCAGCAACTCCGCTTACACAACGGCTACGATCTGGGAAAATGGCGTTCCCAAACGCCTTACTAATTCAGGAGTAAGCTGGGCGAATCTTTACGCGATAACTTTGGATGGGAATGATGTATATGTGGCCGGCTATACGGCGCCAGACCCTAACGGACTTGAAACGGCCGTTTACTGGAAGAATGGCATAAAGCATTTTTTGGGGAATAATGCATTCCCATCTGATATTATTTTTAACGACAACAAGGTTTATGCTGTCGGGACTCAGATATTTGAACCGGATAATATTATTACACAGGCAACTTACTGGATTAACAACCCGCAAACATTTACTAATGCCAACACACAAAAATTCTTTGGGATCAAAGGCGGAGATTATGCCGCATATGAAGGCAGATGCATTGCAATATCAGGTAATAACCTGTACATGACTGCGTACCAAATGCCGGACCTTTATTTATTTATCAATCGTATGCCAATAAAAATCGCAAAAGATGCCGGTTACGGTAAACTCGTCGTGGTGCATCACTAACTTAACAGACGGTTAAAGCCAGTCAAAATCGACCTTCTGTTTGTCAAGTTTCCATTTTGCGGGCCATCGGTTTTGCATCCAGTCTAACGGCTCGCCGGTGGGCTGCACACTTGCTGCATGTGTAAAGCATTGCTTAATAAATGCTTTTTGTTCTGCACCAACTGCTTTGGGATCGGGCGATACAAATAATGGCGCACCGCTTTGAGCCAGCAACTGCATCCATTGCTTGTTTTTTGCCCACGGAATATCAGTCGTTAACCCCACACAATCGCCATCTACAGCATAAAATGCGTTGTGCTGCACAATTCTGAAGCCCATGGTATTGACACCCATCTTTTTGGTACGCGACCACTCTTTGCCGCTGGTATCGTCGCCTATGCGGTTCAACTCAAATACCCCGGCTGATAAATGGCTCATGGTATTACAGCCGATCAGGTACATATCGCCGGCCGCTTCACGTATTGCCCGGTACAGATCGTTGATCACTTCGGCCGTTGTACGGCTTTTATCGTAAAAACTCCAGCCCGGAGAGGTGATCGCATCCTTCATCTGGAAGCCCCATTTACCCGTTATATCATAAGTAGTATAATCATGCTTGACCAATTCGAACCCCCATTGCCTGTAAAGTGAGATGTTATGCTTCACCCGCTCTATATTCTCGACGATGGTCGGGTCCAGTATCGGTTCTTTGGGATCACTCCTTCCGGGTATGGAAGGCAGCAACAACGATTTGGGATCATCATGCTTTGCACACAAAGGCCTTGTCCATAATCCCGGCCGCATGCCCAGTTTTTTAATATCACCGGCCATTACGCTCATGTCGCCGAACTTATCATTCGGTTTCGAGAAGTCGTCCATAAAGCCGCCGTCGCCGGGCAACA
>DASZWG010000310.1:0-1830 GCA_035546675.1 Mucilaginibacter sp.
AAGGGTACTCAAAGGAGACTAGCATGCGCATACGGCACCGGCAATCCTGCCCGGCAATTCAACTTCCGTATTGCTTTGCCGGTTTCCGCAGGGTCTCCTGCCGGAAGACCCCGCGGGGATATGAAAAACCTAAACTTGTAAAAAACTTCGGAAGTCTGATCTGTCTTTTTCCCATGGTTCTTACTACACCGCAGGCATTGTACTCAGGCCTGTATCCTGTTGCTTTTACGACGGGTTGAAACCCATCATTACAAAATAATACGAGCCGATGGCTCTGAACCGTGCAAGAGGCGTAGCCCCGGCCGGGGCTATAATAACGGATTTTAATCCGTTAGCCTTTCGCGTGTACCGGCTCCTGGCCTTCCCTCATGAAATGTCTCAAGGATTCCGTTACACTAAGCCGATTTTGAGGATAAAAACTTACCGTAAACTGTTCAAAAGTGTTCTGAAAATGATCAAAAGTGTCAATTTCGTGATTTCCCGGTAAAATCAGGTATTATTTTGTGTAAGCGCCTGCCTTGTATTAACAGCCTGTTTTATAACAACTTAAGCATTATTTTTTCGCATAATGAATAAAGCTCTCAAATTTTGAGGTATAGTGTAAACAGCAAAAACCTGTAATCTAATAGGTTAAGCGCTCAGACATACCCGGGAGAGGCGTGAGCGTGAATGCATAGTGTTTCAAACCGGAACGGGTGCAGCTATCTCGCCCAGTAACTCCACGGCTTCGTCTACCGATTCTACGCCATCGATACTGATCCTGAGTGAATTCTTGACTTCCTTCAGGTTGGTGCGGCGCGGGTTGGACTGTACAAAGGCAAGCACCTGCCTGAACATATCGCTTTCAAAATACGGCGACTGCTGGCTGGCTATGAAATAACCCCTCAGGACGTTCTTTTTCAGCGATATCTTTTCAAACCCGATGGCCTTGCCCAGCCACTGCAGGCGCACCGTATTCAGCATATCGCGTACCTGCGTCGGCACAGGACCGAAACGATCGTGCAGTTGCTGCTCAAAAGCTTTGAGTTCGGTTTCGTTCTCGATCTTCGATAAATCGGCATACAGGTTATAACGCTCGGCTACGCTGGTCACATACTCATCCGGGATCAGCAGCTCCATATCCGTATCGACCTGCGTAAACGAAATGAACGGCCTGGGCTTCTCGTCCCTGAACAATTCCTGGAACTCCTCGTCCTTCAGCTCCTGTATCGCCTCGTCCAGTATCTTATGGTACATTTCGAACCCGATCTCGGCTATAAATCCGCTTTGCTCGGCCCCCAGCAAGTTCCCGCTGCCGCGGATGTCCAGGTCGCGCATCGCAACGTTGAACCCGCTGCCCAGATCCGAAAATTCCTCAATAGCGCTCAGGCGTTTGCGGGCTTCCGGCGTCAGTGTAGAAAGCGGCGGGCTTAACAGGTAACAGAACGCCTTCTTATTGCTGCGCCCCACGCGCCCGCGCATCTGGTGCAGATCGCTGAGGCCAAACATGTGCGCGTGATTGATGATGATAGTATTGGCGTTGGGAATGTCCAGGCCGGCTTCGATGATCGTCGTGGTGACCAGCACGTCGTATTCGGCGTTCACAAATTTCAGCATCACATCCTCCAGCGCATCTCCTTCCAACTGGCCGTGGGCAATACCGATGCGCGCCTTTGGCACCAGCTTGTGGATCAGCGCGCCCAACTGCATCAGGTCGGCAATGCGGTTGTGGATGAAGAAAACCTGCCCCCCGCGGCTTATTTCAAACTCTATCGCTTCTTTGATCAGCGTATCGTTGAACACATGCAGTTCGGTAACCACCGGCTGGCGATTTGGCGGCGGGGTAGCAAT
>DASZWG010000311.1:0-6367 GCA_035546675.1 Mucilaginibacter sp.
CACCCTGCCACCCGATAACCCGCCGCGCACCGAATCCGGCGAAGTGGATTTCAGCCAGGATTTTTTCGGCCGCGCCACCAACCTCACCGTGAGCGGGCAGCTGGAAGGAGAGCTGGCGGCCATGGGCCTCGGAGAGATCTATACTTTCGGCCCTACTTTCCGGGCCGAGAATTCGAATACGGCCAGGCATCTCGCGGAATTCTGGATGATCGAGCCGGAAATGGCTTTTTACGACCTGGTGGATAATATGAACCTGGCTGAGGCCCTGCTGAAGCATGTAATCCGCTATGCGCTGGAAAATCATCCCGATGATATTGAAGTCCTGAGCCAGCGCCTGGCCGATGAGGAAAAGCAAAAACCGCAAAATGAACGCTCGGAAATGAGCCTGACGGAAAAGTTGCAGTTTTGCTTAAATCACGATTTTGAGCGGCTGACCTATACCGAAGCGATCGATATATTAAAAGAGTCAACACCGAACAAGAAAAAGAAATTCCAGTACCCGGTTGAGGGCTGGGGCACTGACCTACAATCGGAACATGAGCGCTATTTGGTCGAGAAGCACTTTAAAAAGCCGGTGATCCTGACCGATTACCCAAAGCAGATCAAAGCTTTTTATATGCGGCAGAACGATGACGGTAAAACCGTCAGGGCAATGGATATCCTGTTCCCCGGTATCGGCGAGATCGTTGGCGGCTCGCAGCGCGAAGAACGGCTGGAAAAACTGGAGCAGCGCATGGACGAGATGGGTATCCCGACGGAAGAACTGTGGTGGTACTTAGATACGCGACGTTTCGGCACTTGTCCGCACGCAGGTTTTGGTCTCGGTTTCGAGCGCTTAGTGCAGTTCGTTACCGGCATGAACAACATCCGCGATGTGATACCTTTCCCGCGGTTCCCGAAAAATGCGGAGTTTTGATTTTGAATTTCACCGATTTTATAAGTGATTTCACTGATATTATTTGCAGATGAAGTTCTCAGAAGTATATAATGCCGTGATATCTTTTTGGGGTGATGAGATTGACATATCTGATTTCATAATCAATGAGGAATCATATTCGCTACCCAATGGCGATAAATATCATGGCCATTCTGCTTATTCCAAAAACCTTTCCTTAAAATGGGATGAAGTAGAAGAAGCAATTGGCACAAATAATCTGTACATGGAATTAATGGTTTGGACAATGTACCAGATATTCACCGAGGCATCCAAAAATCTTTTCCTAAAAGATCATTCTAAACTATCCCCTAAAGATGTTGATAAAAAATCTATCGAAAAGCAATATTTCAAAAATCTCCGAGAACGAGGCTGGCAACAGGAATTAACAGGGTATGTTAATGATCTAACTTAACACCTCATATTTATGGTTGGTATCGAGTTGCTAACCGAGATCCATGCGCCCATCGAAAGGGTGTTCGACCTGGCTCGGAGCATCGACCTGCATCTGGAATCGACCAAACAAACCGGTGAAAAAGCAATCGCGGGTAAAACATCCGGCCTGATCGGCCTAGGCGAAACCGTTACCTGGCAGGCGAAACATTTCGGCATCCGGCAAAACCTCACTTCGAAGATCACTGAATTCGACCGTCCGAATTACTTTACAGACGAAATGGTGAAGGGCGCTTTTAAAAGCATCCGCCACGAGCATCATTTTTCTGAGAACAACGGCATTACCCTGATGAAAGACGATTTTGTTTTTGAATCGCCGCTGGGAATTTTAGGCCGATTTTTCAATTGGCTGGTGTTAACCCGGTATATGACCAAGCTTTTGGAAATAAGGAACAAAGTAATTAAAGAAGCTGCGGAACAACAGATCAGTGGAATCACAAAAAAATCGGTGAAATCAAAATACTAATTCCCTAACTGTTTAAGCGCCAAATAAGCCATCAGCCCGGTGCTGATCTTAAAAGCGTTTTCTTCAATGTCGAAGGTCGGGGTGTGAACCGATGAGATGATCCCCCGGCTTTCGTTCCGCGTACCGAGGCGGTAAAAGCAGGAGTCGGCCACCTGTGAGTAATAGGCAAAATCCTCGCCGGCCATCCAGATGTCCAGGTCGAGCACATTTTCTTTCCCTAAGTAATCTTCGGCATGTGAACGCGTCGCGGCGGTCAGCTTTTCTTCATTGACCAAAAAGGGATAACCCTTCATGATATTGAACTCGCAGCTTCCGCCCATGCTTTCGGCTATACCTTCGGCGATCTTTTTCATCTTCTGATGAGCGTCGGCGCGCCAGGCTTCATTCATGGTGCGGAAAGTGCCTTCCAGGTAAACTTCGTTGGGTATTACATTGGTAGCCCCGTTGGCAATCACTTTTCCGAAAGATAACACCGAGGGATTTTTCGGATCAGCTGAGCGGCTGACTATGGTTTGCAAAGCGGTCAGGATATGCGCAGTAATGATCACCGGGTCGATATTGGCCTGCGGCTGCGCGCCATGCCCTCCCTTTCCTTTTACAGTAACATATATCTCATCCGTCGAAGCCATATATTTGCCCGAGCGAAAACCGACCTTCCCGGCCTCGATCAGGGGCATCACATGCTGCCCGATCACAGCGCCCGGTTTTGGATTTTCCAGCACCCCTTCTTTGATCATCAAGCTGGCGCCGCCTGGTAATTTTTCTTCAGCCGGCTGAAAAATCAGCTTAACGGTTCCGGCAAATTCGTTTTTGAGTCGTGTCAATATCCGGGCAGTCCCCAACAATGATGAAGTGTGCGCATCGTGCCCGCAGGCATGCATTACGCCTGTATTTTGCGACTTGTAGGAAACATCATTCGCCTCGGTGATCGGTAAGGCATCCATATCGGCGCGCAGGGCCACCACCTGGCCCGAAGGTTTATCACCTTTGATGAGCGCTACGAGGCCATTACCTGCCATGTGCTGATATTGCAGGCCCATTTCATCTAACTTTTTGGCGACAAAGGCTGATGTTTCCGCCTCTTCGAACGAAAGCTCGGGATGTGCATGCAAATGGCGGCGGTTGGCCACCACATCGTTAAAAATATCCTTTGAAAGCTGCTGTATCTTTTCTTTAATCATTGTCGTTGTTGGGCTTAGGCGGGTTCACTTTTTCGGTTATGATAAACGTCCCGTCAAAAAATTTCTTCAGGTCTTCCTGGAATCTCTCGGCTTCCAGTCGCGTCCGGAAATCCCCCACACGCACCTTAAAGTTTGGTTCGTTGTAAATGATATAACTGCGAATATCGGGAAATTGCTGCTGAAACCGCGCCTGTGCGTCGTAAGCATTCTTCCGGTTCGAGCCGGTGAATATCTGCACCCGGAACCCCATCACCTGGTCGATGCCCAGCGAATGTTCCAGGTCGGCCCTTTTAGCGATCAGCGAATCCACGCGCGGGTCTTTGATCACCTCTACTTTCCCCCGCGTTTGCGCAAAAGCGGAACCGGCCAGGAAAATCACAAAAAAAAAGCATCCCGTTATGCGCAAAATAGCTTTAACAAATGATGCTGAGTTGTTCATGGTAATAAACATTTCTTCATGGCCCCACCCAACCCTCCCCGGAAGGGAGGGCTTTTGAAACCGCAAAAATCTACCCTACAGGAGTAGATTTAGAAGGGGGTCTATGACATACCCGCGCCGTGGCAGTTCTTATATTTTTTACCACTACCGCACGGACACGGATCATTACGGCCCACCTTTTGTTCCACCCTTACCGGCATCGGCTTCTGCAGCTCGCGCGTATCATCTACCGGTACGCCGTTGCTTTCGTGCACCAGCTCCGGTTTCGAGGTACGCAATTTCTTCAGGTCCATCTTGGGCTGCGGCCTCGCCTCTCTCACCTCTTCGGGTTCCTGCATAGGTATACCACCCCTGAACAGGAAGCTCACCACTTCTTTGTTCACGTTGGTCAGCATTGTACGGAACAATTCAAACGCCTCGAACTTGTAAACCAGCAAAGGGTCTTTTTGTTCGTACACGGCGTTCTGTACCGATTGTTTCAGCTCATCCATTTCGCGCAGGTGCTCTTTCCAGGCATCGTCGATCAGGTAAAGCACCACGTTCTTTTCGAACGATTTGAATACTTCGGCGCCTTTATTTTCGACAGCTTTTTTGAGCGGAACAGCCACCTGTATGCCGTGGATGCCGTCGGTAAAAGGCACCACGATATTTTCGATGTATTCGCCCCGGCTGGTATACACTTCCTTCAAAACCGGGAATGCCTGTTGCGCCACGGCTGCGGCTTTGCGCTTATAGAATGCCGTCACTTCGTGGAATACCTTGTCGGTCAACTGGTCGGCGTTATCCGAAGCAAAATCATCTTCACTGATCTCGGTATCGACCGAGAAAAGACGGATAACCTCGAGCTGGAAACCCTCGTAATTGTTTTCCTCCTTGTACTGCGTAACCACATCGGCTACGGTATCGAATATCGTGTTGTTGACATCCACTTCGAGGCGGTCGCCGAACAAAGCGTTGCGGCGCTTGGCGTAAACCACCGTACGCTGCGAGTTCATCACGTCGTCGTACTCCAGCAAACGCTTACGGATACCGAAGTTGTTTTCTTCTACCTTTCTCTGTGCCCGCTCGATGGACTTGGTGATCATCGAATGCTGTATCACTTCGCCATCCTCGATACCCATTCGCACCATCAGGTTGGATATACGCTCCGAACCGAATATACGCATCAGGTTATCCTCAAGCGATACAAAGAACTGGCTCGAACCGGGGTCGCCCTGACGTCCGGAACGACCGCGCAACTGCCGGTCAACCCGGCGCGACTCGTGGCGCTCGGTACCCACAATTGCTAAACCGCCTGCCTCGCGTACGCCCGGCCCAAGTTTGATGTCTGTACCGCGGCCTGCCATGTTAGTGGCGATGGTAACCGTTCCGGCTTTACCGGCTTCAGCTACGATGTCGGCCTCCTTTTGGTGCAGTTTGGCGTTCAGTACGTTATGTTTGATGCCGCGCAGTTTCAGCATACGGCTCAGTAATTCGGATATATCAACGGATGTTGTACCCACCAGTACCGGTCTTCCGGCCTGGGTCAGCTTAGTGATCTCATCGGCAACGGCATTGTACTTCTCACGAACGGTACGGTACACCAAATCCTGGCGGTCTTCGCGGATCACCGTGGTATTGGTCGGTATCTCCACCACGTCGAGCTTATATATTTCCCAGAATTCGCCCGCTTCGGTAACGGCCGTACCGGTCATACCGCAAAGCTTGTGGTACATCCTGAAATAGTTTTGCAGGGTAATGGTGGCAAAGGTTTGGGTGGCGTCTTCCACCTTTACATTTTCTTTGGCTTCAATAGCCTGGTGCAGCCCGTCCGAATAACGGCGGCCATCAAGAACACGGCCGGTCTGCTCGTCAACGATCTTTACCTTACCTTCGTCAATGATGTATTCCGTGTCCTTTTCGAACAGCGTATAAGCCTTTAATAACTGGTTCACCGAGTGGATACGCTCCGACTTAACGGAAAAATCGCGCATCAGCTCATCCTTTTTGGCGATCTTTTCTTCATTGGGCAGGTGCGATTTTTCTATCTCGGCTATTTCAGTACCTACGTCGGGCATTACGAAGAAGTGCGGGTCCTCGCCCGAAGCGGTGATCAGTTCCAGCCCTTTTTCAGTCAATTCGACCTGGTTGTTCTTTTCATCGATCACGAAAAACAGTTCCTCATCCACCTTCGGCATTTCCTTGCTCTGGTCCTGCATGTAATAGTTTTCGGTCTTGAGCAGCACCTGCTTGTTGGCGCCCTCGCTCAGGTATTTGATCAGGGCTTTGTTTTTCGGCAAACCGCGATGCGCGCGCAGCAGCGCGAGTCCGCCTTCATCGGTTCCTGTCTTGCCTTCGGTGATCAGTTTCCTGGCTTCGTTCAGCGCGGTATTGATATAGGATTTCTGCGCATTGACCAGGCGCTCGATACGCGGTTTCAATTCGTAAAATTCATGTTCGTCGCCGCGGGGTATCGGGCCCGAAATGATCAGCGGCGTACGCGCATCGTCGATCAGCACCGAGTCAACCTCATCCACCATGGCGTAATGCAGCTTGCGCTGTACCAATTCTTCCGGACTGCGTGTCATATTGTCACGCAAATAGTCAAAACCGAATTCGTTATTGGTACCAAAAGTGATATCGGCAAGGTAAGCGTTGCGGCGATCTTCGGAGTTCGGCTCATGCTTATCGATACAATCTACCGACAGGCCGTGAAACTCGTACAGCGGCCCCATCCATTCCGAGTCGCGCCGTGCCAGGTAGTCGTTCACCGTTACAATATGCACACCTGCACCGGCAAGCGCGTTCAGGTATGCGGGCAAAGTCGCAACCAGCGTTTTACCTTCACCTGTGGCCATTTCGGCAATTTTCCCCTGGTGCAGCACAATACCGCCGATCAACTGTACGTCATAATG
>DASZWG010000312.1:0-2442 GCA_035546675.1 Mucilaginibacter sp.
GGAACATCCTTTTCCCTTCCAGCTTGGGCCATTGTTCCACCGTGCCA
This sequence comes from Mucilaginibacter sp., assembly GCA_035546675.1. Taxonomy (GTDB): domain Bacteria; phylum Bacteroidota; class Bacteroidia; order Sphingobacteriales; family Sphingobacteriaceae; genus Mucilaginibacter. The sequence continues at coordinate 48 of DASZWG010000312.1, forward strand.
TACTCTTCCAGGGCCTGTGCAAAGCGTAAAAGCAATATTTCGCCCTGCTCCTTGTACACGATAGCACGCCCCTTGAAATGCACGTAAGCTCTCACCTTTTCGTTCGATTCGAGAAACTTGATAGCATGTTTAAGCTTGAACTCAAAATCATGATCATCCGTATTCGGCCCGAAGCGTATTTCCTTGATAACCGTCTGCTTGGCGTTATTCTTGATCTCCTTCAGCTTTTTCTTCTGCTCGTAAATGAACTTATTATAGTCCACCACTTTACAAACAGGCGGTACGGCATTGGGAGATATTTCAACAAGGTCCAGTTCCTGTTCTTCAGCTATGGCAAGGGCCTGTTTGATGGGGTATACACCCTGCTCTACGTTATCCCCTACCAGGCGCACCTCCTGCGCCCTGATAAACTGATTGATATTATGTTCGGCTTCCTTTTTCTTAAAAGGCGGCCTTGGACCACGGTGAAAATTCGGTTTGTTTAATGCCAAGTTATACGGTTATTTCTTTTATTATTTGTTGTTTAAATTCTTCTATCGACATGCTTCCCACATCGCCCTGCCCATGCTTACGTACCGAAACCAAACCTTCATTGGCTTCTTTTTCGCCCACGATCAGCATGTAAGGGATTTTTTTGATCTCAGCATCGCGTATCTTCCTGCCTATTTTTTCGTCTCTGAAATCAATTAGCCCGCAAATATCGGAATCTTTTAAATTATCCGAAAGTTTTTTTGCATATTCTTCATATTTCTCCGATATCGGCAGTACGATAAACTGCTCGGGCGACAGCCACAACGGAAAGTTCCCGGCACAATGCTCGATCAGCACAGCCACAAACCTTTCCAGCGAGCCAAACGGTGCACGGTGGATCATTACCGGGCGGTGTTTCTGGTTATCGCTGCCGGTGTATTCCAGTTCAAAACGTTCGGGCAAATTATAGTCGACCTGGATAGTACCCAATTGCCACTTACGGCCCAGGGCATCTTTTACCATAAAATCGAGCTTAGGGCCATAAAATGCGGCTTCGCCTAATTCTATAACAGTCTTTAAGCCTTTTTCGTTTGCCGCTTCGATAATGGCCTGTTCGGCTAATGCCCAGTTCTCGTCCGAACCGATGTATTTTGATTTATTTTCCGGGTCCCTGAGCGATACCTGTGCGGTATAATCGTCAAAACCTAAAGCCGAAAATACGTACAGCACCAGGTCGATCACTTTCTTAAACTCATCTTTCACCTGGTCCGGACGGCAAAACAAGTGTGCATCATCCTGTGTAAAGCCACGTACACGGGTTAAGCCATGCAACTCACCGCTCTGCTCGTAGCGGTAAACCGTACCAAATTCAGCGTAACGCACCGGCAGATCCTTATACGACCTCGGTTTCGTCTTATACATTTCGCAATGATGCGGGCAGTTCATCGGCTTCAGGAAGAACTCCTCCCCTTCCTGCGGCGTTTTGATCGGCTGAAAGCTGTCCTTGCCATATTTTTCGTAATGACCAGATGTTACATACAAATTCTTGTGCCCAATATGCGGCGAGATCACCTGCTCGTAACCGGCTTTAACCTGCGCGTCGCGCATAAAACGTACCAGTTTTTCGCGCAAAGCAGCGCCTTTGGGCAGCCACAGCGGTAGGCCCATACCCACCTTTTCCGAAAAAGCGAACAGCTCCAGTTCTTTGCCCAGCTTGCGGTGATCGCGCTTTTTGGCTTCCTCGATCATGTGAAGGTAATCGTTCAGCTCGCTTTGCTTGGGAAAAGTGACCGCATAAATGCGCGTCAGTTGTTTCCTTGTTTCGTCGCCGCGCCAGTAAGCGCCCGCTACATTCATCAGCTTTGCAGCTTTGATGAAACCGGTATTGGGGATATGCGGCCCGCGGCACAGGTCGGTAAAGTTACCCTGCGTATAAAATGTGATCGAGCCATCGGGCAGATCTTTGATCAGGTCGAGCTTATACTCGTCGCCTTTTTGCGTAAAATAATCGGTTGCTTCGGCCTTGCTTACCGGCGTACGGATGTACTCCTCGCGGTTTTTGGCCAGCTCGAGCATTTTATCTTCGATCTTTTTGAAATCGTCGGATGAAAATTCCCGGTCGCCGAAATCCACATCATAATAAAAGCCGGTCTCGATCGCCGGACCGATACCAAACTTGGTACCCGGGTACAGGGCCTCCAGCGCCTCGGCCATCAGGTGCGCCGACGAATGCCAGAAGGTGGCTTTACCGCCGTTATCGTTCCAGGTGAGTAATTTGACAGTCGAATCGTGTTCAATGGGCCTGCTGGCATCCCATACCTGTCCGTTCACTTCGGCAGCCAATACATTTCTTGCTAATCCTTCGGAGATCGACATAGCGATCTGCATAGAGGTGGTTCCCTTATCGTACTGATGAACGGAACCA
>DASZWG010000313.1:0-3678 GCA_035546675.1 Mucilaginibacter sp.
GTGCATCGCGGTAGGCTTTCAGATCTTCCAGGAAGATGTCGCCGAAAATGACGTGGGTTATCCCCTCGCTGCTGAAATGCTCCATCGTCCGGCGCATGACTTCATCGTATTCCTTCATGCCGGGCATTTCGGGCAGACGCACCTGGTACAGCGGGATGCCGATGCTTGCGGCCTGCTTCTCCAGCAATTCTACCCGTACACCGTGCATCGAAATACGGTTAGCTGCGTCGTTAACTGTCGTGACGAGATACCTGATGTCCAGTTCGGGGTTTTGCAAGCAATGGTACAGAGCCAGAGCGCTGTCTTTGCCACCGCTCCAGTTGAAGATGCACTTTGTCATAATGAATGATTTATTGAATTAGTGAGTTATTGAATGTTTAATTGCTGGATTGCTTTATGTTGTCTGAACTATGATTTTGATGAATAAATGAGACCTATGAGAATTATAGCTCATCAAAAAGATCATAGTTCAGACAATAATTGCCTAACCAACGGCGGTACGCCTTCTGTCGCTTTGGCTTCAATTCTGATAAAATCGTCCGAAGAAATATAAGGTATTTTCGGATCGATGATATACTTTGGCACGTCGTAAGGCACATAATGGATCAGTCCGGCAGCGGGATAAACCGCCAGCGATGAGCCTACCAGGATAAATATGTCCGCCGTACGGCAAATGCGCATAGCTTCTTCGATCATGGGCACCGGTTCGCCAAACCATACCACGTGCGCCCGCAATTGTGAACCCAGTTCGCACAGCTCACCCATCTTCAGTTCCCATCCTTCGATGGGATAGGTCAGATCAGGGTTTTTGCTGGATTGTGAGCGGGTAATGATGCCGTGCAGGTGGATAACATCAGTTGAGCCGGCCCGTTCGTGCAGATCGTCGATATTTTGTGTGATCACCGTCACATCGTATGCCTTTTCCAGTTCGGCCAGGGCAAAGTGTGCCGCATTGGGACTGGCTTCCAATACCGATTTGCGGCGCATGTTGTAAAAATCCTGCACCAGCGCCGGGTTGCGGCGCCAGGCCTCGGGCGTAGCCACTTCTTCGATGTTATAGCCTTCCCACAAGCCATCGCTGTCGCGGAAGGTTTTTAAGCCGCTTTCGGCGCTTATACCGGCGCCCGTCAATACAACGATCTTTTTCATGTTAATTCCTTCTAAAGTGAATTAATTCGGAAAAGTATAAAAGCTGTCATTTTACCCTCACCCGGCCTCTTCCTAAATTTAGGGAGAGGTGTCACCAAAGGAGACGGAGTGGGTATAATAAAAAAAGCGACCCGCGGATCGCTTTTCTATAATGATGTTTAGATCTTACAAAGCCAGTTCGTGCCTGCTGCGCAGAACGCTGTACCTGCTCTTGGCCAATTCAAATCCGCCGAACAGGATGGCGCAGAATACGATATCGCCGAAAAGCATGTTCTTTTCAAATAATATAGCCGCAACCAAGGATTGCCCGTAACCTGCCAGGGTGTGTGGATAAAGATTGCCTATGGGAAGGTCAGTTAACAACCAATGCAGAACTACGCCCAATATTGAAACAGCAAAAACATTCAGCATATTGGCCTTTTTAATCAGACTGCCGATGAAAACCATCAGGATGAAAAATACATAAACCATAATGGAACTGTTGTCCATTATCTCCCATTTGCCACTATAGAAATGGTTAAGAAAAATGTCGCTAACAAATAAGGAAAGGAATGGCAGCAAATAAGCTTTCCATTTATTAACAAAATAAGCCCCTCCAAATAAGGCAATAGCCCCAACCGGGTTAAAATTGCTTAAAACATAAGGATATCTGGCGCTAACCAGCCGAAACGCTGCTGCGGCTACGATCGCCAGCACAAGTACGGTATTGCGGGTATTTATTTTTTGCAGTGTCATGGTATGATTTATTGAGGTAAAAATAATGATTAATCCTTTCAAATAAAACCTTTAGTTGATGTTGTATCGCAGCCCGGCCATAAAATTGCGGCCGCGGGTATTGTAGCCCAGCCAGTCGGTGTATTTTTCGTCGAACATATTCCTCAGGTCGGCGAAAAGCTCCAGCCTTTTGCAGGCCTGCCATTGTACATGCCCGTCGAACAGGTTGTAATTTTTCAGGGTGACATTCGTGGCCGGGTAAGTAGAAAAATCCTGGTCGATCCTGTCGCCCGTATATTTGTAGATCAATCCGACAGACAGAGTCTTGATCACCTGGTAATTGATGCTGGCGCCGAACGTGGTCTTTGGCCTGCGAAGCAGGTAATCCGTCTTTATACCACGTGCGTCGGTCAGTGCACCGCTCACGTAAGCCATATACGCCGAAGCAGTGAAGCCGCTGAGCTTCAGGTCCAGTTCGCTTTCAAAACCTTTATCATTTTCCTTTGATCCGTTCTCGTACTTGCCGTAAGGCGAAACCGATGTCGAAGCAAAATAGATCACATCCTTCGTATCGCGCTTGTAAAAGTCGGTATTCAGCGATAAGGTATTGCTGACGATCTCCCAATCGAAACCGGCCTCGTACGAGTTGGTTGTTTCAGGTTTCAGGCCGATATTGCCGTATTCGGAATACAACTGGTACAGCGAGGGCGCTTTGAACGCCGATGCTACGGTAGCGAAGACCTTTAACTGATCGAACAGGAACACCGAGGGATTGATGGTATAGGTAAAATTATTGCCATAAGTGCTGTGATGATTGAAACGGCCGCCCAGTTCCATGTGGAAGATATCGGATTTAAAAAACAGCGATGCAAAAGCGCTGGCGATACTGTTGGCCGAATCCACTACCGGGCTGGGACCGGGATGATAAAATGCTTCTTCGAACAGGCTGTTCTGCCGCGTGCTGTTGTATTTGAATCCGGCGCCGCTGGTCAGGTCGAGGTACTTGTTCAGGCTGTAATTAAACACCGCCTCCGCATCGGTGATGCGGCCCACATTGCGCGTAACCGAATGCGTCGAATCGTTATCGGGCCCTTCGTTATCAAAATGGTTCCACACGGTGTTTTGACTTAGATTAACATTCAGCGTGCCCTTATTCAGCAGCCATTTGGCCCCTATACCACCGAAAAGGAAGGTGTTATCGTAATTATTATTCTGATCGTCGGTATAGGCCCCGTAAGGCAAATTACCTTTGTCGTAGCTGGTTTGTAAGTTGCCGTTTAGCGAGAATTTATCCGTCACCTTTTGCGTCAGGTTCAGGCTTACCGCCCGCTCGCGAAAGCCGTCATCCCTGAAATTGCCTTTGCCCGTAGTGTCGGTTGCCCCGGGAAAACCACGCGAATCTGAATTGGAGAGATTAAGCGCGATGCCGGTGTTGTGCACATTCCCGTTCAGGCCCACCGACTCGTTAAACGTGTTATAACTACCCCCGGCAAGCTGTACCGACGCCTTCAAACCTTCGCCTTTGGGGTGTTTGGTAATGATATTGATCACTCCTGCTACCGCATCAGACCCATAGAGTGTCGAGCCGCTGCCCTTCAGTATCTCAATATGATCGATCTGGTCGAGCGGAAAGGCATTCAGGTCGTAGCCGTTATCGATAGTAGCCGCATTATTTACGGGGAAACCATCGACCAGGATCAGCGTATTGCCGTTGGATGCACCATGCAGGTAAACCGAGGTTGCAATACCCGGTGCGTTTTCGGCGCCTGAAAAGGTAATTCCCGGTACGGTATTGAGCAATTCGGGCAGGGTTTT
>DASZWG010000314.1:0-6390 GCA_035546675.1 Mucilaginibacter sp.
CCTTAAGCAGCTATTTCTTCAATTTTGGCAAAGGCAGTCTTGGTGTGGATATCACGAGTGCCAGCTACGTCATGCCATCCGTGTACAAAGTGTACGCAAATCCCCAGGCGCTGAACGGAGAGTATTATTTTTTTAAGATGCTGCTCACCAATAACGGCAATACCGTGATGCATGATGTGAAGGTATCTTACCGCATCCCGGACATTATTGACTGGACGGATTGCCAGGATGCGGTACCCAATGTGTATCCCGGCCAGCACGTAGTAGTAGTATGCTATCCGCATTTCAAAGACGATATCGTAAACCGGATGACCCAGTCGCAGGAAACCGGCGAGATCAAAATTGAATATGACGGAGGTAAGGTTAAAAAGGAAAGTTTCGGTTTCAACATGATGGGCCGCAACCAGTTCGTATATACCGATATTAAACCCGAAGAGGTAGCCAGCTACCCCGACATGATGCACAACACCCAGTTGCTGCCGTGCCTGGTAACCCCTGAGGATCCCATTATTAAATATTACACTTCGGCGGTGCAGGACAAGCTGATGCAGGGTGAAGCAGCATCGGTAACCGGCAAACCTGAAGATGCTGTAAAATTCCTGGAATACCTGTACTATGCCACTTATAAAAGCGGCATGGTTTACAGCGGTACCGAAGGTATACCCCAAAAACTCGGCGATGTCAGCTCGACCGTGCAAAGTATACGCCTGCCGCGCGAAGTGGTAACCGGCAATACGGGTCTTTGTATAGAACTTTCCCTCCTTTATGCGAGTGTGCTCAAGTCTGCAGGGCTCCACGCGGTGATCTTTTTAATACCCGGCCATGCCTTCCCCGGCGTTTTGGTAGGCAACCAGCTTTTCGCCATAGAAGCGACAGGGGTCAATGGCGCAGGGCTTGGCGGCAGAATGAGCCCCGATCAGGCCTACAACAGGGGTATGGAAGAATTGAAGGATTTTTTGCAGGCTGCGCAGCAGGGCGATACGAGGTATATTTATATCGACGTGAACGACCTTGAATCTAAAGGCGTAATACCAATGGAACTGCCGGATGATGAGTTCCTGCGAAAGAAAATAGATGATATTTCGGCTACTTTTAATGCTAATGAGGTATCCGTAAGAACTGTTTCCAATACCGGCGGAGGAGGAGGTAATACCGAGCACAGGTCAAGTTCAAGTGTAAGGTCTTATTCCGGCGTTATCAGCTTTAGCTATCCTGCAGGCTGGAAACGCTATGATTCCCCCCTCGCACAATTAAATACGCTGGTATCGCAGATCGTATCATCCGATCAAACAAGCATCAGCGTATGGAACGTACCCGCTTCATCGCCCGATCAGGCTCTTTATGTCGTGCGCTCGCAATTAGCGGCGCTCGGGCAATATATTACCTACCAAAAAACAGGACAGTCTAACGGCTATACCATGTACCAGGGTGTAACCACTTATAACGGCGGTTCCAGGAGATGGGAAGGCGTTTTCAGGACCGGCGGCAACGGTGTTGTCGGTATTACCATGGGCAGCCCGAACTTTAGCGGCTACCAGGGCTTATTTAACCAGATCATATCTACCATAAGATAATTTTAGCCATGAAAAAGATATTCATATTGACTGCGATACTTATCGGCATTATTTATACAAGCGCTGTTGCACAGGAACAGCTTGACCCGCTGAAACAAAATATTACTTATACCATCAATAAGCTCGGGGATGCACACGTGGATGTGACCCGGACATTCAACGCCAGCCAGTGGGATAATTATAAAAAGATATATGGCGCTAACGCTGCCGACCTGTTAAAACGGGAAATGGAGCGGACGCTGCCCGCCGCCTATCTTCAAAACTTTAATTATAAGGAAGATGAGATGAACCGGACCTTTACCCTATCATTCGATGCGCTCGGCTTTGCAAAAGTTAATGACAACGGCGACTGGCAGATCGATGTCGGCATCAAAAATCCGGATATCACCAAGATCAGCGACAATAATTACGTGATGACGGTTTCCTATAATTCGCAGGGATCTCTTTTGCAGGATTTGATCAAACTTAACCTGCCGAGCGGTTCATCTAATGTCGCACAGCAGAACAATGCTTTTGGCAAGCCGGTATTTACTTACGACGCAACTCCGGCCCGCAAAGGTTTCGGGATGATATTCCTGATACTTGGCGTTCTGATGATCGCTGCAAGCGTGGTAATATATTTCAAACCAGAACTGATATCACCCAAAACAAAAGCGAAACCATTTACTGTAGTAAGCGCTCAACAGCAATCTCAACCTGCGGCATCGGCTGAACAACCGCCACCGACCGATCCGAACCCGGGTATCGAAAAACAGGCGTAAAATTTTAAAGGTATTTTTTATAAGAGATATGCCGTTGCAGGAAATGACCATCTCCGATCAGGGGGTGATTAAACTCACCCTGCTTCTCCATGCAGTCTGAACCCGTATATCTACAGTCTTGTCGTCACAATAAAGAAGTAAGGCATAATCGTAACAATACAAGGGTTCTTACATCAAAATAGTATAAATTTATGATCAATACCGATCACCTAAAATAAATTAAAATGGATCATGCATTAGTGACCACCAGCACCGGGCTGGAGGGTTATAAAATTACCAAACATTTGGGCCTTGTACGCGGCATTACCGTACGCAGCCGCAGCGCACTGGGCAATATCGCCGGGGGTTTCCAGTCGCTTTTTGGCGGCAGGCTGTCTATCTATGTTGAGCTTTGCGAAAATGCGCGTGAAGAAGCCTACCAGTTGATGATTCAGCATGCGCAGGTAATGGGCGCAAATGCTATCGTTAACATGCGTTATGATGCCAACGAAGTGATGCAGGGCATTACTGAAGTACTCGCTTACGGGACCGCTGTAGTGGTTGAAAAGGCAGAATAAGACCTACAGCAGCGGCGCCAGCAGGCTTACCAATCTCTCGGGCATTTTTTTGTAGAAAGGCCGTTTCTCCCAGGCTTTAAGATTTATCCTTTCAGCATTTTTAAGGTCATCATAAAACACGTTACGCAAGTGTTGTGCTGTTTTATCGTGATAGATCATGCTGTTTACCTCAAAGTTCAGCTCAAAGCTGCGGTGATCCATGTTGGCGGTACCTACTATTGCAAGCTGCCCGTCCGAAACGATGGTTTTAGCATGTACAAAACCTTTCTTGTACCGGTATATCTCGACCCCTGCTTCCATGAGCTGGCCGTAATTCGCCCTGGCTGCTGCATTGATAAAGGCTGAATCGGATCGGAAAGGCACTAACAATTTGACCTGTACGCCGCTCATCGCGGCCACATTCAAAGCGTCCATAATATTCTCGCCGGGGATAAAATAAGGCGTTGTTATCAGCAGCTCATTTTCCGTATTATTGATGGCCTGGCTGATCGAGTACATCAGTGTCGGCATATCTGAATCGGGTCCGCTTGCTGCGATCTGTACCGTTGCGGCGCCATTTTTTACCGGCGCTGCACAGAAATAATCGGGATGTATTTTCAGGTGCTTACCCGAGCAAAAATTCCAATCGCAGATAAACAGGTATTGCAGGTAATATACACCCGGACCCGTGATCTTTACATGCGTATCGCGCCAGTAAACCTGGCCCTTTTTACCCAAAGTGTTGATATATCTGTCACTAACATTGATACCCCCCGTAAAACCGATGCAACCATCGATAACGACCAGCTTACGATGGTTACGGAAATTTACCCTGTTTGCAAAAAGAATAAAGAATATTTTATAAAACGGATAAGCTTCTACACCGCCGCTCTGTAGTTCCTCGACAAATTTTTTCCGGATGGAGCGGCTGCCGAAGTCGTCGTAAATAAAACGCACCTGCACGCCTTCGGCTGCTTTTTGCAGCAACACCTTTTTGATCTGCTCCGCTATCTCGCCGTCTTCGAAAATATAATACTGTATGTGAATATGATGCCGGGCGCTTTTCATGGCGTTGAGCAATTCGGGAAATTTTTCTTCTCCGTTGATCAGCAGCTTCACCTCGTTGCTCCCGCTTAACGGACTTAAGCCATCGTGCAACAGGTATTTTGCCAGTCTTTTATTCTTTTGTATTTCGGGATCAGACGTACCCAATGCCTTTTCCGATTCAAGCCGTATACGACTGTGCAACTCATCCAGTATCTTTTTATCTCTGATGATCTTTTTGCTGTACAGTTTATTTTTCCGGTAATTAAGGCCAAAGGCCAGGTAAACAGTAATACCCACCACAGGGAGAAATATTGTAACCAGTACATAAGCAAGCGCCTTTTCGCTCGAACGAACGTTGTAGATAATATGCAGCGATGCGGCGATAACAAAAACAATGTAGGCGATATCGGTTACCAGTCCCCAGTCCATGACTTAAGCTATCAGGTCAAAAAGCATATTTATTTTCACCGGGATTCAGCGGGTATACTTTGCCTTTCCATATCAATTCGCCGGTTATATGCGGAGGCAACGAAACGGCCACTTTCCACTTGCCGCTCTGCAGATCGTACCGGGTACTCACATAACCGTTGGGATGGGGTATCCGTCCGCCGATGTGGGTTATTTTCCCTAAATGCGGTTCGATCCTCACCTTGCGGAAACCGGGTGTCTCGCTGCTGATACCCAGCACCGTCCTGAACAATTCAATATTCGGGCTTGATCCCCAGGCATGACAATCGGAACGCGATCCGCTCACATCCGACATTTCGGCCCAGGTGGTCATGCCCATCCTGATATTCTCATGCCAGATACCCAGCCATTTGGTATAGTCATTGCCAAGTCCGGCCTGAACCAGCGCCTGGTAAACATAGTACTTAAAATAAATGGAGGCCTGCACCAGCGACTTATCATCAAGTATTTTATGAGCCAGCGCGGTAGCTTCGCTTCCGGTTACCACCCTGGTCAGTATAGCCAAAGCATTGGCGTGCTGCGAGAATACATCCTTCTCGGGCCGGTCGGCAAAGAGCTTTTTTGAGGTGTCCCAATACTTTTCGCGAATGGTTTGTTTAAGCTGAGCGGCCATTTTTTCGTATTCCTGCGCATATTCCTTGCTTCCAAGCCTGATCTCCAGGATCGATGCCAGCTGGTAAGCCCAAAGCAACTGCATATCCAGCACAGCGGAATTACCGTTCGCCCCAATCGGTGCTTCCCCGTCGCGCCAACCCTTACCCGATGCCCAATCGGTAAATTCCCAGTAAGGTGCATTCTTCAATGAACCATCGGCCTGTTTATATCGCGAAAAGAACGCCAATACATCGCGTTCGCCCTGTAATTTTTCCTTAACAAAACGGCTGTCGTTCCGGTACATGTAATAATCATACAGCAGACCGATATACCACAGCGAAAACGTGGGTATCTGCTGCGGAACATAGGTCGGATACCTGCTTTGCGTAATACCTTCCGCTATCCGCGAATGGTCGAGCAGGTTCAGTGCGTTCCTGGCCAGGCGGTCGTCTCCGCTGTCGTAATAAGATACCATGGCCTGGATTCGCGTATCGCCGATGTATTGCAATTGCTCATAATACGGGCAATCCATATACGTCTCCCACGCACACAGGCGCGCCGTATGCCATCCGATCTGCAAAATGCTGTCCAGGTCCTTATCGCCGGTATCGAACCGGGCGTTAAATTTAAACGGGTATCCTGTAGCTGTTCCGTACAGGTCATTGATGGTCAATGGCTCGTCTTTGGTATCGACTATCAGTTGCAGGTACCGGTAGGTGCGCCAGTTGAGCGGCGTAAACTGCTGCCCTTTGCTCCCGTCGCTGATAATGCTGTCTTTCCTGCCAATAAAGCGTTTGCCTTCTACTTCGTTACGATTTCCCTTCCGGGTTTGCGCCCTCCAGTTTTTATTGCCGGGCTCAATGATATATAATCCTTCTGCGTAGCTCATGGATATCCCGGCATCTTTTCCGCCGCTGAATTTGATGGTTGGATAAGCATCGGTAAGATATGTCTGATCGAGCAGGATGGTCGTCTTGGTATGCGCAGGTACCGTAAATGGCGCTCTTTCGGCCGGGAAGGCTGACGGAAGGGTTATCCCCATTGCCCTGCGCACAGTTTTGAGCCTTTGCATTACCATTTCTCGCAGCGGTATAGATTCCGGCACCAGCATCCAGCCGTCGTTAAAGGTAAACTGCCCCTTAGGGGTACCTTTAGATATTCTATAAGCCGGTTGCCACTTACTGTCGTCGAAACCGGTCTGCTGCCAATTTTCCGGATGTGATCGCATATCCACAAACTCGCCGGGACCAGCCGCATAATAGCTGTACACCAGATCGACCTGAAGCGGTTGACTGGCCGTATCGCGCATACATTTCCACGATGAATTAGTGTTGACCTCCTGCTGAGAAACGCTGTCGGCCTGCAAAATGAAACCTGTACGATACGAAATCTGTGCAACGGGCCTCCATT
>DASZWG010000315.1:0-4160 GCA_035546675.1 Mucilaginibacter sp.
TGTTTCAAATAACAGTTTCTCTTAATATTTGTTCCGGTGGGCGTTATAATAAAGCATCGCGCCGATGATGATAAAAAATGTAATGACGCTGATGATAAAGAACAGCCAAAGCCGCTCTCGCTTATAAGTTTCGGTGCGCAAAGCGTAGGAATTTTGCACCTGGTCTATCCTTATCTGTGACGAAACCGAACCGACGTTCACAAGCCGTCTTTGTTGTTCCAGCGCTTGTGATAAAGCAATATTAAAATCGTCTGCCGCTGCTTTATAATTGTGCTCCCTGTTTTCTATATCGCCGAGCAGTTTATAAAAATACAGGTTTAGCTCGGCATGATTTTGTTCGGACGTGTCCCTGATCAGATTCTGTACGATCGCTTTTGCCGAATCCAGCATCCCAGCATGAAAATAAGCATCCGCAAGACAATGTTCATCAGTCACTTTAAATTGATAAAGAGTATCTTTCTTCAAACTAGTTATTGCCTTGATCGCATCAAGGTATTTTTGCTGCAGCAATTGCAGATAATAGTCAGTCCTTTTTTGAAAAGTATATAATCCGGGGCTGCCTTCCGTCACCTGGTTCAGCAGCTTGTTATATTTTTTAAGAGAATCTGCATCCTGGCTCCTGAAGAAAACATCGGCTTTGTTATATAATATCCCTATTTCCTCTCTTTTATTCTGCAAGTGATTAAAATTCATAAATGACTGGGCCTGGTTAAGATAAAACAGCGCCTGGCCGAACATCCTGTTCCGGTAATAAATATCCGACAGGTTAATATCGATAACCACCTGCAGATAAGCGTCATTCACTATATCAGCTTCTTTTTTTGCCTCCCTGAAACTTGAGACAGCCGCAATGATATTGCCTTTATCGGTCTGTATAAAGCCCATGTGTGTAAAACAGGCGTACAACAGATAATGGTCATCATTCTGATAGGCCTTCTCTATGGCTTTGATCAGCAGATTTTGTGTCGCAGGATAGTTGTTTTGCCGCAGTTTGCAAATCGCATCGATAAAATAAGTCAGCCCTTCGCTATCGGGCACGTGAAAAGAATGTAAAAGACCGACTGTTGTTTCCCTTGCTGCAACTAGTTCCTCTTTCGGCATATCGCCGAACGAGTATCGGATATAGAATATCAGGTCCCTTTCCCTGGTTGGTCTTTCATTATGCTTCAGTATCGACAAAAGACTATCCTTTTGCATAGATACAGGAGCAGCAAAAATGCTCCCTAATGATAAAAACAAGAAAAGACTAAGCAGCGGCTTTTTTAACATAGAGTGAGCTACGTAAGCATAACAGGGGATAAAGCTACATAAACATAACAGAATGTTTAACAGGTATTACTGTAATTTAATTTTGATCATTCTAAAAGCCGTTCATCAAAATTAAATGGATCGGTCTTTGCAATCTTTACTTTATTTGCCTTTGGATGCAAAGGATTCATGAGATAGTTATATTCTTCGGGAACAATAACCGACGGCACCTTCAAAAGCAGGTGTTCGTTCCGTTGCAAAAAAGAATTTCCGATGTATTGAAGAATACGGGATTTCGATTCATCCTTCCAGTCCGGAGGCAACGAACCTTCATCTATCTCAGCATAATCATCGGGGGTTTCTATCGTTAGCAACACCAGTTCATCAGGGACATTGGTCGGTACGATATGCACCAATGATTCCAAAATAGCCAGCGAACGTGAAGAAGCTAAATAAACTGCCGAATATCCCTCACTGTTCCAGCGTCCGCCATACAAACGAGCCCCTATGCCACTGAAATCTTTGGCATATTTCGCATTCGTAATTCTGTAAAGGATCATCAGGCAAAAATACCGTGTTCGATACGGCCCAGCTCTTTGAATACCAGGTCAAAACCTATTGATGTATCCAAAAGCGAGAGGGGTGTATCGCCGTGGAAAACAACGAGCGGCGTGCGCATCCAGATTTTGAACTTCTCGATTGAACCGAACACCTCCTCGCCGCGGGTATAAAGGCGGGCAAGCTCGACGGCTTTTTCGGCATATTCTGTTTTGATGACGGTATCATCATCATAACGCTGCAGGGTTCGTTCTGAAATGTGGAGGATATCGGCAAACTCCTGTAGGGTAAGGGATATCTTTTTAGCCAATAACAAAAGCAGCCTTTTGGGCAAGCCATCCCGGGTAAGCTTCAGCATATCAAAATCAGTGATTGCTGTTGCTGGCTTGCCGGCGCTGCCAAACAAGCCGTTAAACAGGCTGCCTTTACTTTGAGTAACGTACAGGGCCATAGGCTCGCTGACAATATTTTGCGGGTTATGATCTTCCTTGCGCGACATTTATCCAAATTTAAATACTTTCTGTCGCTTTTCCAAATTATTCCGCGACTATCAGAAAATAATTTTTCCTTCCTTTTTGCGCGACAATGAATTTCTTATTGATAAGATGGGTTGTGGTACAGGTTTCGTCCGCTGAATTTATTTTGATTTTGTTGATCGAAACACCACCACCCTGTATCATTTTTTTGGCTTCCCCCTTTGACGGAAAAACCGATGTCTTTATTGCAAGAAGATCGGCCATTTGAATGCCCTCCTGCAATTCATTTACTGGAATGGAGAAATTGGGCACCCCTTCAAATAACCCAACTACCTCCGCTTCACTCAATTCGTTCAAAAATTCGATACCGGTGTTTCCAAATAAAAACTCCGACGATTTCAGGGCCTTTTCATATTCTCTCTCACCATGCGTACGCAGGGTGATGTCTTTCGCCAAAGCTTTTTGCAAAGCCCTCAAGTGAGGCGCTGCTGTATGTTCAGCCTCAATAGCTTCTATGGTTTCCTTGTCAAACAGGGTAAATATCCGGATATAGGTCCTGGCATCTTCATCGCTGGTATTGAGCCAGAACTGGTAAAATTTATAAGGCGACGTTTTCTCAGGATCAAGCCAGATATTGCCGCCTTCGGTTTTGCCGAATTTCGAGCCATCCGACTTTTTGATCAGTTGGGTGGTGAGGGCAAAGGCCTCGCCCCCGTCCTTTCGGCGTATCAGTTCGGTACCGGTAACAATATTGCCCCACTGGTCCGATCCGCCCATCTGCAAAAGGCAATTATGGTGTTTCCACAGGTAGTAGAAGTCGTACCCCTGCACCAACTGGTAAGTAAACTCGGTGAACGACATCCCGGTTTCGCTGTTCAGGCGGTTCTTTACTGAATCTTTCGACATCATGTAGTTAACCGTGATGTGTTTACCCACATCGCGGATAAAATTGAGGAACGTATAATCCTTAAACCAGTCGTAGTTGTTGACCATCTGCGCACTGTTGGAGCCGCGATCAAAATCAAGAAATTTTTCAAGCTGTTTCTGAATACATTGAAGATTATGGTTTAAAACGTCCTCCGAAAGCAGGTTGCGTTCCTGCGATTTGCCCGAAGGATCGCCTACCATGCCAGTTGCACCGCCTACTAAAGCAAATGGTTTATGGCCCGCGCGCTGAAAATGGATCAGCGTCATGATCTGGGCCAAACTGCCTACGTGCAGCGAATCGGCCGTAGGGTCAAAACCGATATAACCCGAAACCATGCTTTTATTCAGCAACTCTTCGGTTCCGGGCATTATATCATGCAGCATGCCCCGCCAGCGCAATTCTTCAACAAAATTCATCGTATAATTTTAATTCTTTACCGTAATTACCGGGACTGCAAAGATAGCAGAATACTGTAAAATCTCTTTTTTACGTTCTGTTTAAACTACAGTAAAATAATTTTCGTAATTTGGCAATAAGCTAATTGGATTGAAAGTGAACATTTATGAATTTTCTATCGCATTATTATTTCGACAGGGCAACCCCGAACTGTTACCACACCCTCGGTACAGTGCTGCCCGACCTGTTGAAAAATGCCGATAAAAATATCATACTTCACCCCGAAAAACTTCATCATTCCGATTCCCCAATTAATGACATCATTGCCGGCTGGCAAAAACACCTGGAGGTCGACCGTCATTTTCATTCGTCCGAATTTTTCATTACCCGTTCCCACGATTTGAAACTGCTGCTTGCCCCGGCTATTGCCGGGTCACCGGTAAAACCATTTTTCCTGGGACATATTGCGCTCGAGCTGGTACTCGATAGCCTGTTGCTCAAAACGGGCAAAATATCTGCCGATGAGTTCTATAGTCACCTGGATAGCTGCGACA
>DASZWG010000316.1:0-5264 GCA_035546675.1 Mucilaginibacter sp.
CGATGAGAACGATGTGGTGCAGGTGGGATCGGCCATCGCGGTGATCGAAACCGGCGGCAGCGAAGAAGATGCGGAAACACAGGAAGAGGTAAATGAATCTGAAGCTGTGGTTGAACAGCCGGAAGAAATCAGTGCACCGGAAACTGCCGAAGAAGAAGAAACAACTCCCGAGCCCATACCCGGACTGGATCAGCTAAAAACTGTATCCGCAAACGGGCACGACACCGATTATAAGAGCTCGTCAAGATTTTATTCGCCGCTGGTAAAAAATATTGCTGCGCAGGAAGGCATCAGCATAGAAGAACTTGACCAGATACCCGGCACAGGAGCGGAGGGACGCCTGACCAAAGACGACCTGCTGAATTACCTGCAAAATCCGTCTGCTGTTACAGCACAGCAGCCTGCTGCCGAGCCGGAACATGAAGAACATAAAGCAAGGATCGAATACAGTTCACCCCAAGCTGCGGTTAAAAGAGAACCTGCTGCTGAACCGAAAGCTGCCCGCGAACCCGAACCCATGCCTGAATCAAAACCAGCGCCTGCGGTTTCGGTATCGGGAAGCGACGAGATCATCGAAATGGATCGCATGCGCAGGCTGATAGCCGAGCACATGGTAATGAGCAAGCAAACCTCGCCGCATGTTACCTCGTTCGTCGAAGCCGACGTAACCAATGTGGTATTATGGCGCGATAGGGTTAAGGGTTCATTCGAGAAAAGAGAAGGGGAGAAGATCACCTTTACGCCGATATTTATTGAAGCGGTTGCCAAAGCCATTAAGGATTACCCGATGGTAAATGTATCGGTTGACGGTAACCGGATCATCAAAAAGTCATCCATTAATATCGGCATGGCAACAGCATTGCCCAGCGGCAACCTGATCGTCCCCGTTATCAAAAAAGCCGACCAGCTAAACCTGCTTGGTATCACCAAAACGGTGAACGACCTGGCTAACCGTGCCCGCAGCAATAAGCTGCAGCCCGATGAGGTGAAGGACGGCACATTTACCCTCACCAATGTCGGTTCGTTTGGCAACGTAATGGGTACGCCGATCATCAATCAGCCGCAGGCAGCCATCCTGGCTGTTGGAGCCATTAAAAAGAAACCGGCGGTGATCGAGACCAGCGAAGGTGACGCCATCGCGATACGCCACATGATGTTCCTGTCACTTTCATACGATCATCGCGTAGTGGATGGTGCATTGGGTGGTTCGTTTCTGCGCCGCATAGCCGACTACTTAGAAGGCTGGGACCCGGAAAGATCGATATAAGTTCAAACCAATAAGAAAAGGCTCCCGAAGGAGCCTTTTTTCATAAACAAAGCCTGGTTAAAAAACTTCGGCCGCTTGTTTTTTAGCCGAGGCTAAACTGACCCCTTTTAGCTGATCGGCAAAGGCTATGAATGCCTTTTCGTTCAATATACGATGCTGGTTATCGATCAGTTTTTGCAGATTGATCTTTCCGATCACAAATTTGTATTTGCCCGAAAAATAACGTTCATGGATGTATTCAAAGCCTAACTCATCCACCAGGTCGTCATTCTCATAGCGCAGATAGATATTGATATCGATATTGTTGGTGAATTTTAAATCGTTTTTCGATTTGGCCTTTTTATATTCATACTGGTAGTCGTACCGCAGCGCGGCGATATCCGATAACACTGCCGAGCCAGTCGGGTGACCGCCAGCGCCTTTGCCAAAGAAGAATTGCTGATCGGCAAAAGCCGCCTGTACGATCACGCCGTTGTATTCATATTCCACATTATAAAGAAACTCCTGCTCATTTACGAATTTAGGCAGCACGAACAGGGCCACATGACGGTCGTCCAGTTCCTTAGCTACCGGAACCAGCTTGATCTTCAGGTTCTTCTCGCGGGCGTATTGCTGGTCATAGGCCGAAAGGGTTTGTATACCCAGGTTAAACACTTCTTCCGGTTTCACCACTACGCCGTAGGCATGCGCTGCCGCAATCACCAGCTTAAATTTGGCATCGTACCCGCCAACATCCATCGTCGGATCGGTTTCGGCAAAACCCAGGTCCTGCGCCAGCTTTAAAGCCGAAGCATAATCCATACCCTCAAGCGCGCCTTTTGACAGGATATAATTGGACGAACCATTAAAAATGCCGCAAATGGAATGCAGCAGCTCGTTGTCATAATATTCTTCCAGGTTCCGGATGATGGGGATACTGCCGCAAACCGCGCCTTCATAGAGCAGCGAAGTGCCATGCTCGTGCTGCAGGCTGATCAGTTCCTCAAGGTAGTTGGCGATCATTTTCTTGCTGGCCGAAACTACATTCTTACCTGTTATGAGCGCTTTTGAAACGATCTCGAAAGCGGCTTCGGTATCGTTGATCAGCTCGACGATGGTGTTGATCTCCGGGTTATCAAGCAGTTCGTCCCGGCCGGTCGTAAATAGTTCGGCAGGCAGCGAACGTTTTTTGTTCGCATCCTTGATACAGATCTTGACGATCTCGATGTTCAGATTTTTAGTCCTGATGATATCATGAAGGCCCTGGCCGACAACGCCAAAGCCGAATAGTCCGATATTTAGTTTTTTACTCATTACGCAGATTGTTGCAGTTCTATAATTTTTCCTTTTACGTCTGTTTTGAAAAATGATTTGATAATATTCGTTATGGTTTCCGTTTCGATCAGGAAGCCATCGTGCCCGTAGAACGATTCAAACTCGGCAAAAGCGGCTTTCGGAATATGCCTGAACAGGTATTGCTGTTCCTCGACGGGAAACAGCAGGTCCGATTTGATACCGATCACCAGTGTGCGCGCCTTGATCAGGCTCAGCGCCTTTTCAACGCCATGCCGGGCGCGTCCCACATTGTGCGAGTCCATCACTTTGGTCAGGTACCAGTAGCTGTAAGCGTTAAAGCGCTTTACTAATTTATCGCCCTGGTAGTTCTGGTAGGACGAAGCTTTAAAGTCGTCCACCTTTTTATCGCTGTCTTCCTGTTGCGTTACCGTATAGGTTTTATACCCGCGGTAGGAGAGCAGGGCGACGCTGCGGGCGGCCTTCATCCCCTTGGCGCCGCCGCCGGGTGTGTTGGCGTAAAAGGTGTCGTCGGTGGCGATGGCCAGGCGCTGCGATTCGTTAAAGGCGATGCCCCAGGGCGAATGACGCGCATTGGTGGCAACCAGGATCAGGTTTTTGATGCGTTCGGGTTCGATGATGGCCCATTCCAAAGCCTGCTGCCCGCCAAGCGAACCGCCGATAATGATATGGATATCCTCAACGCCGATATGATCCGCCATCAATTGATGTGCTTTAATGATATCCCTCACCGTGAATGCCGGAAAATCCAGGTAATAAGGCTTGCTGGTTTCCGGGTTGATGCTCAGCGGACTCGTCGTACCGTAGTGTGAACCCAGGATATTGGCGCACACGATGAAATATTCATCCGGATTAAAATGATCTTTGTCGCCAAATAAACCTTTCCACCAGTCGAACACATCCGAGTTGGCGGTAAGCGCATGGCAAACCCACACTACATTGTCTTTGTTGGCGTTCAGCTTGCCGTAGGTATGATACCCGACCTGCAATTCGCTCAACTGCCGCCCGGATTCCAGTTTAAAAGGCTGATCGTATTTAAAAGTCTGTAAACTCATTTGTCGTTATACGTTACCCGGAAGCGGCCCGTTTTTGGGCCGCCGCCCGGATAACTTTTTTATCACTTATAAAAAACTAAAAATTGCTAAACTAATTCCGCTTCTCCCTGCCTGATCTTTGCAAAAGCCTGTTCAAAGTCGGCTTTGATATCATCAATATGTTCGATACCTACGGCAACGCGTAAAGCATTTGGCGTTACGCCCGCCGCCAGTTGCTCCTCTTCGCTTAGCTGCTGGTGTGTCGTTGCGGAAGGCTGTATGATCAGCGTTTGGCGTCGCCCACATTAGCCAGGTGGCTTACCAATTTCAGGTTGTCGATAAAACGGCCCGCATTTTCCTTATCGCCTTTGATCTCGAACGATAATACCGCGCCAAAGCCGTTTTTCAGGTACTTTTTAGCCAGACCGTGATATTTGGACGATTGCAGACCCGGATAGCTCACTTTGTCCACCTGCGGATGCTGATCGAGCCACTGCGCCAGCGCAAGTGCATTATCCGCATGGCGCTGTATGCGAAGCGATAATGTTTCGAGTCCCTGCAGGAACAGGAAAGAGTTGAACGGCGACAGAGCCGGACCAAAATCACGTAAGCCTTCCACCCGCGCACGGATAATGAACTGTATATTACCGAACGGGCCTCCGATGCCGAATATATCGGAAAAGACCATACCGTGATAGCCCTCGGACGGTTCGGTGAACTGCGGGAACTTGCCGTTGCCCCAGTTATAGTTACCGCCGTCGACAATGACACCGCCAATGCTGGTGCCGTGTCCACCGATCCATTTGGTAGCCGATTGCACCACCACATGTGCGCCATGCTCCAGCGGGCGGCACAGGTACCCGGCTGCGCCGAAGGTATTATCCACGATCAGCGGAAGATCGTATTTATTGGCCAGTGCGGCCACTTTTTCAAAATCGGGGATATTATATTCCGGGTTGCCGATGGTTTCGAGGTAAATGGCTTTGGTTTTGTCATCGATCAGTTTTTCGAGGCTTTCGGCGCTGTCATCATCGGCAAAACGCGCATCGATGCCCAATCTTTTGAACGAGACCTTGAACTGGTTGTACGTACCGCCGTACAGGAACGGGGATGAAACAAAGTTATCGCCGACCTGCAGGATATTGTTCAGTGCGAGGAACTGTGCCGCCTGTCCCGACCCGGTGGCCAGAGCTGCTACACCGCCTTCGAGCGCTGCAATACGTTTTTCGAACACATCGGTGGTCGGGTTCATGATGCGGGTATAAATGTTGCCGAATTCCTTCAGCGCAAAAAGGTTGGCTCCATGCTCGGCATTTTTGAACACATAGGACGAAGTCTGGTAAATAGGCACGGCGCGGCTCCCGGTGGCCGGGTCAGGTTCCTGGCCTGCGTGCAGTTGCAGGGTTTCGAATTTCAATGCTGACATAATGGTAGGTTTTTAATGTTTTCTGCTATTTGGGTTGATTAATGGTTCATGTTAAAAGACAAACAGGTTCCCGATCCTTTTGGACCACGCTTGATTCTATACAAAAAGAATGCAGCGTGATATAAGATCAGCAAATGCAAATGCACATCGGGCTGATGAAGCCGCGTGAAAATGCCAAACCTTCGGACGGTTTAAATACAGGTTGTTGTGTGATGTAAAACAGACTTTTCATGGTTATTAATTT